>JAITVH010000059.1 GCA_031285905.1 Prevotella sp. | reverse complement strand
AACAAAACCAAGCTCCAATAATTTTTTACGAAAAATTCGATACTTTCTTTGCTCGGATTTTGTTTCCATAGGTAAATCAAAAAAACATAATAATCTCAACTTATCATACACCTCTCAATCCCCCCAGCGTAATCTCAACTAAATGTGCTGTATCCTTCTCATTCATTGCTCTGATAAATGAGTTTACGTAATCTAACATTACAAAATCAATGGTCGTTCTTTTTCCATTGTGCATATAAGGTTGAGTCAAGAAATCAATCAAAACGCAACGAGCATCCCAACTTAAATATTCTTCAAACTTTGGTAATATATTAGCCCCAATATACCAATCCATCAATGGTCTGAATGGTTCAATGAGATCATCAACTAAATTAAATGAATTGTATTCATTTCGATGAAAAATCCCCAGAGAAGGGATTAAGCCTAAGCCTGTTACAATTCTTGCAATATACGCTCTGATTACTGTATATCCGTAGTTCATTGCAGCGTTCTCAAGACAGGAGACATCGCGAGTAAAATTCATGCCATAAAGTGTATTAAAATAAACCTTTGCAGCATGCCCCTCTCTGTTTGTAGTATCTGCAGGTAAAATCTCCCCGCAGAACTCTTGCATATTTTCTATACGCTCTCCTTCTAACTGTAATGCTTTCAAAACATCCGTCTGATTTTGAATTTTCTGTCTTACAATCTCAGCCCAAATTTCTTGCTTATAATTTTTATCCCAAGCAATTTGTTCAAGATTTCTCTTTGCCGTATGATGATATTGGCCAAGTCCAAGAAAAAGACCGCAAGGCAGATATTTACTGTCACAAATTATTAAAGCGATATTATGCTCTGAAAATTTTGCTAAGAGTTTTGTAGTTATAGCCATCTTATTGCCCTCAAGCGTAATTGTAGCTATATCAGAGAGTGGGATTGTGAACTTGTGTTCGTTTTTTTCCACTTCCAGATTATCCAACTTAAGCCGTAAATGTTCGCCGTCTTTTATCATTACATTTCGCCAAGCCATACAAGCCCCCTATTATTAGGTCTTCCTACTTTGTATATAAAAAAGCCTAGCTTCCCGTGCTAGGCAACGTGATTTCGGCATAAAGCCTTATCTTTGCAGATTCTAAACACTCTTCTATCAGTAAAAAGTTGAATCTCACATCCCGTCAGATGCAGTAGTTCGTCAACTACAAGTTCATTATATCAAGTTAAGCTAGCAACATCAACTATTTATTATACTTTGCAAATCTATTTATTGAATCCATTGAAAATAACTATATTTATCTTGTGTTAATCGAACAACTCCGAATGTGAACCGGTTCTTGTAAGAGTTAAGATTAGAATATCTTCTTCAATACGATATATCAAAAGCCAATCCGGAAGTATGTGACATTCCCTATACCCAATCCAGCGACCCGATAGAGCATGGTCTTTATATTTGTCCATAAGAACATCGCCAAGCAATAGGGAATCAACTACCTCGTTTATAAGCGAAAGATTTTGGCCTTGCTTAATCATTTTCTTAAGATCTTTTTTAAATCGAGTAGTAACGGAAAGGCTATACTTCATCCTTGGTAACCTCTCCTATAACCTCAGCAAAGTTATTATATGTCTTTCTATTCGGATTATTTATAATTT
Source organism: Prevotella sp. (assembly GCA_031285905.1). Classification (GTDB taxonomy): domain Bacteria; phylum Bacteroidota; class Bacteroidia; order Bacteroidales; family Dysgonomonadaceae; genus Dysgonomonas. Next base: position 7,519 of record JAITVH010000059.1, on the reverse strand, counting down.
GCTCTGTTTCTTTCATAGCGGAAACAGTCTCCTTATTCGGACGTAAATCGAACGGCAATCCGCCAACATTACGAGCTTGGTGAATGAATATATTAACAGCTTGCGAAAGGGTCATCCCATATTGAGCAAATATTTCTTCAACATCAGCTTTGACCTGTGGATCTATACGAATATATGTACTTGCAGTCTTAGCCATAAAATCACCTTCTTTCTATCTTATTTCAAATCAATAATATCACAAATGTATTGCATATGCAATACATTTGATAAGGGAACTGCTGAAGATATACTATTGATGAATGCCATCTCACTATAGTAGAAGTTGATCGTAAATGTGTTTTTTATATTTTCACATTTAGATCCGGTTGGTCGGACTCTTTTTCTGTATAATATGGTTTGCCAAGGATGTCTGTGTTTACTTTGTAGATTTTACAGTATGGTAAGGAAAGCTTTTTGAAAAATCTTCCTGCCGAGGTCTTACCGTATAGTGCAATTTCCTCAGAATCAGTAAATTTAGATTTACTTATTGGTTTCATTTCAACATAACCTTCTTGGTTACCTGTTCGTGAGCCAAATAGTAGCTCTATTTCTTCGGCATTTTCGTTAATGATTCTAACTCTATCATTACGATATAAACTAAAACGAAATTCACTATTTTTACTAATGGGTTTCCAAGCTATTTCTCCATCCGGATCAACTCCATATTTTAGTTTTTCATAATCATCTTGAGTAATTCCGTACATACCCTGTGTATACTTTAAATCACTATATTTGAGTCCAAGTAGTTCATAGAGCTGTGTATCCGGATTAAAATACACATCTGTACGCCATGGTTTTAAACTTTGAAGAACGACATGATTACTCGCCTCTGTAGGAGTAATATCTATATGATTGCCAAGTTTTGCATCATAATATTTCAAGCTGACTACTTTGGGTCCATTATCACGTTTTGAATATTTTGTAATGAATCCATTGTCTCTTCGATAAAGTTCAAATGGTGAAATATCCACTTTCTTAACATCGCCATCATCTTGTGTTTTTTCTTCGAAATCAGGATAATTCTCAAGAACTTTCATCACTTTCTTCCAGGTTTCAGGATCTTTAGCTTGCATTAAAAACTTTGTTTCACCATTTTTTTTATCTAATATCTTTTTAAAAAGCTTGTATCCTCCCATATCGGGACCATGATCAGCACCTACCCTGTAAATATTATCAATCGTGCCAAATATATATTCTTCTTTTTGTATTTCAGTTTTTCCTCCTTTAGGAACCTCAGTATCTCGAATGCGTGTGCCATAAATTGTTTGATTAGCAACTGCACGATTTGCTTTTTTATCAACTTTATGACTGAATTTCACCGGATTATCTTTGCTACTAATATTATTTGCCAGTTCAACTTGCCTAAAGAGTGGGAAGCTCACTAATTGTTCATCAACTAACTTTTCAAATTCCTTATTTTTAACTACTGCCCATTTTTCTAATAAATCATCTTCTTGTGCTTTTTTTATTGCGTCTCTATCATTTAGAATTTCACCTGTTGATTTATCAATATCAATAAGTTCAATAGCCTTATCGAAAGCGCTCAATAATGGAAAAGCGGCAATTATGCTTGCATCAATCGCATGATGATGGTGTGTATCACGAGATTTATCTAGACCGCCTTGTGAGTTCCATTTTTTTCGCATCTGTGACGTCCACTTACCCCTGACAACTTTAACTTTTGTTGGCAAATTATTTGATTTGAAGAAGCTATAGAATTCGTTTAAAACCACTTTAGATGCATAGCGAGTATCATTTATGTTCCGCTGAATGAAACCACGACGAGTTTCTATTATATCCAGATTTAAATTGTTCAACAAATTGTCTGTTTTATTTTTTGAATAACGTTTATTTGCCTTAACTTTTGCAATATATTCTGTTTGAGTTATACCAAATCCACCACCATTATTTATCCAACCGAGAGGTGTCTGCTGACCTTTTTCTTGGTTGCATTTGCTATGAACCAATACTTTATTATTTTGTGAATCATCAAAACTGACCGAGATGGGAATAATGTGATCGACTTCAAAACTATCATTGTTGTTAATTAGTTGAACGGCTCTAATTTTCTCTCCGCAATAAGGACATATGCCTTCCTGTTGATACCAGAAACGAACTTTTTGAGGTAGCCTTTTGAATCTTTTGTATTGTGCAAACAAAGAAGCCTCTGTAATATTCATCTGTTGCATAATTTCGGCATTGGAATTATTCTTTTCATCTTCCTGCGTTTTTTGAAACTTTGCATAATTTCTCTTCACATCATCTTCATTATCGTCACGAGGCAACTCTATCACAACATGCTCAATATTTTCACGACCGACACGTTTTGCTATAGCGTTAAACACGTTAATCGCCTCTCGTGTGGATTTCGCAACCACGGGATTATAAATTTCTTCAGTAATCTGTTTTGCAGGTATGTTTTTTAGACCTTCATATTTTTTATTATTGGGTTTCTCATATCCGAGTCGTGTCAAAATAGTCATTTGCTCATCCGTAGTATTCAATAACTCCTTATTCAAAACATTCAGTGTCGTATATGAAAAACTGTGCCATTGAGCACGACCATCAACAAGAAGGTTCTTGTTTTCCTTGATGACAACGCCCTTGATTTCATCAGAAATTTCAAAATCAATTTGATCCAATTGTTTACGAATTTCTGCCTTCTCAGTATTAAGTGTCAGAATATCAGCAATTTTATCGAAAAATTCTGCCGGCAACTCACTTGCTTCAACATTAATTTCTGCGAGAAGTTCAAGAAACTTTCTATATCCTTTCAAGGTAAGAATAATCGGCGTCTCATTTTTATCAATTCTGAACCCTTTAATTTCCTCTTTTTGTGCACCAATAATATTACAGATCTGGGTTAAACCAAATTGTTTATCCGTCGTTTTCGCAGTTTCTATGATTTCTTCTTTTGTGGTCATAGTAATTTTACCATCTTCTGTATTAGGTACGGTCAAGTTGTTCAAATCATTAAGTAAGTTATAAACCTGTGCTGTATAGCTTGATGCAGAAGCACGTTTTTCATTATTATATTTATCCTTCCCGATTAGTTCGTCGAAGAGATTATCCAGAGTCCTTCCATCTGTTTTATAAATACCATAATTCGTACGTGATTTTTCATTACCAGGACCAATAAAGTATTCACGTTTCCGAGCAATCAATCCATTGTCGTTAGAATCTTCAGAATCATATTTACAAAGTAAGCCAATAAATTCATCAGTAATTTCCGGATAAAATTTTTGTTGAGTTTGCAAAATTCGGAATGCCTCGTCTGCATAAGCCGAAGATGGGAAAACATTTAACAGTGTAACTCCACCATCTGTCTTGATCTGTCTTGACCTGCCTCTGACTTGACCTTCTCCATTCAACCGCTCAAATTGAATTTCACCTACAGTTTTTCCTTCCTTAAGCAATCTTCGATTTTCGTTGATTGATGACTTATAGTCAGTCAAACCGCTCGTACCATCATCCTCTAAATCACCCAAATCATAAGATATACCTCGGCGCTTAACAATATGCCAGAGTGCTGTTGTTATTTCTTCTTTAGTGAGCTTTTCTGTCAAACCCTTGACTCGAAGCTCGTATGGATTTACTGATTTTTTTCCTTTAATATTTTTTAAAGGTTTGTTAGGAAAGCCTATACTTTCTAAAAGTTTCTTTAAATCAGACAAACGATTGGCATGTCTACGCGTCAAACGACGCATCCCTCGGAATTTTCTCCTATCCTGATTGCCAGCAGCATTTCCGGATGGAAATATACGACTCCCCAAATCGACGATTTTTTTTTTCTCAACATCAACAATACTCCATCCAACCGATGAAATCCCAATATCAATTCCTATACTGTACTTAGACATAGACCCTCCTGACTGATAACTCCCCATACAATAAACAACGCCCATTTGCCTCTGATTATATAATAATAAATGCATTATAAACAGTGTCATTATAAATTTTTATAATTTAAATTTAACAAAGCCCATGCAGACCACGGGTACATCGGTGTTATTAAGAAGTTACGGTAGAATTAATGATGTTTGTTGACATTTGATTTGGTAGAATCTTATTTTACCCAGAAAAAGTTGACTCCGTCTTAATTCACTGATTGTTATTCTCGGAGGAATCATCTTTGGTATAGTTATCTCAAAATTGGGATACAGAGCAATGAAGATTTCGGCTCTCTTAATGGCGGCAGCTGCGGCGGCAATATCCTTCTTGGTTATTATGTTTGTGCTAAAGATGCCAAAGGATAACAAGTAATAGTACACTTTTTTCTTAGCACTTTAAAACCTCCAAACTGTGTTCGTGTTCTACAGCAGTTTGGAGGTTTACACAATCTTTGAGACGCTCTTGAAAATGTCCCTTTAACGTAATTTTTGCAACAATGATAATGACGTAGGTTATACCGCCTGTTCTTCTTTATACTTCCTAACAGCTTCGATAAGCTTAGGCATAACCTGCTTGATATCGCCTACGATACCGAGGTCTGATACATCGAAGATGGGAGCGGTATCATTCTTGTTGATAGCGATGATACAATCCGAACCTTCCATACCGGCAAGATGCTGTATAGCACCTGAGATTCCGCAAGCCAGGTATAGGTCGGGTCTAACAGTCTTACCTGTCTGTCCTACCTGTCTGTCTTTAGCAATCCAACCGGCATCAACGTTAGCTCTTGATGAACTGATCTCTCCGCCTAAGAGGTCTGCAAGTTCTGACAGTGTGTCATAGTACTCGGGTGAGCCTATTCCTCTACCGCCGGATACCAGGATCTTAGCTTCGGTGATGTCTGTAGCCTTGTGCTCTTCTTTGATGATCTCTTTGATTTTGATGTTCATGTCAGCATCTACGAAGTCAACTTTGATTTCTCTGATGTTGCCAACCTTAGCACTTGCATCTTCAATAAGCTCCATAACTCCGGGACGTACAGTTGCCATCTGTGGTCTGTATTGACGACAAACGATGGTAGCCATAATGTTTCCGCCAAAAGCAGGTCTTGTCATCATGAGAAGCTTCTGGTTTGTCTTCTTATCCATTTCGATGGTCAGTTTAGTACAGTCAGCAGTTAGACCAGTATGGATTCTGGACGCTACTCTTGGAGCAAGGTCTCTACCTATTGATGTTGCACCGTAAAGAACTATTTCAGGATCTTCATCTTGTATAACTTTTGTAAGTGCCTTTGTATATGGTTCTGTTACGTATTCTTTGAGTATAGGATCTTCAACATATACAACTTCATCAGCACCGTATTTGAAAAGATCATTTCCAAGATCTTTTACTTTATCTCCCATGAGAACACCGACAACGCTTTGACCAAGTTCAGCCGCTAACTTCTTAGCTTCGCTCAGGAGCTCAAGACCGACCTTAAGCATCTTGCCGTCTCTCTGTTCTACTATTACATATATATTTTTCGACATTATTTACCTCCTGTGTCTGCCCTATATCAGGTGCTTCTCTTTCATCTTCTTCATGATAGCTTCAACAGCTTCGTCCGGACTAGCATCTTTAAGGACTTCGCCTGCACCTTTAGCCTGCTTGGTAAAGGATTTGACTACGTTTGTTGGAGATCCCTTTAATCCGATGAATTCGGGTACTAGATCTGCCTTAAGGTCGTCGTAACCGAGGGTCTTGATTTCAGTTTCATAAGCATCGATTATTCCGCCAACACTCATGTATCTCGGTTCTGCCAATTCTGAAAGAGCTGTCAGAAGACATGGAGGTTTGATCTCTATGATGTGATATCTGTCTTCGTACTGTCTCTTAACTTCCAAAGAGTCACCAGCGGATTTAAGTTCTTCCACGTAGGACACCTGTGGGATTCCCAGAGTCTCTGCAATCTGAGGACCAACCTGAGCGGTATCACCATCGATTGCCTGTCTACCGGTTATAACAACGTCGTAACCGATGTTCTTTAAAGCTGCTGAAATTATGGAAGCTGTAGCCCATGTGTCAGATCCGCCGAATTCTCTTGCGGAAACAAGTACTGCTTCATCACATCCCATAGCGAGAGCTTCTCTTAAAGCTACATCTGCCTGAGGTGGTCCCATACATACTACTGTTACGGTTCCGCCTACCTGATCTCTCAGTTCTAATGCAGCTTCAATACCTGACTTATCGTCATGGTTGATTATGCTTGGAACACCTTCTCTTATAAGTGTATTTGTTACCGGATCCAACTTTACTTCGTTTGTATCAGGTACTTGTTTTATACATACAGCGATTTTCATAAATTAATATCTCCTTCCTGTGCCTTGCCCAGTGCTTTAGCACTGCCGGCAAGACCGTGTGCAAAAGTTCCCAAAATCTCTGATTTTGTTAAACTTACTGCTCTAACCGATCTTCATGGAACCGGAAATAACCATCTTCATTACTTCTGATGTTCCTTCGTAAATTTCTGTTATCTTAGCATCTCTCATCATACGTTCTACAGGGTATTCTCTTGAATATCCGTAACCACCCATCAACTGTATGCAATCTCTTGTTACATCGTTTGCGATCTTTGAAGCGTATAACTTAGCCATAGCAGCGTGAGGACCGAAGTTCTCTTTGTTATCCTTAGATACGGCCGCTCTCCATGTTAGGAATCTTGCAGCATCTATAAGAGTCTGAAGATCAGCTACTTTGAACTGAGTGTTCTGGAACTGAGAAATTCTCTTGCCAAACTGCTTTCTCTCTTTGATGTACTTGATAGCTTCGTTTAATGCACCCTGAGCTATTCCAACTGACTGAGCAGCAATTCCGATTCTTCCCGCATCAAGAGCTTTCATGGCGATTTTGAAGCCTTTACCTTCTTGACCGATTAGCTGGTCTTTAGGAATTCTAACATTGTCATAGGAAACTTCGCAGTTACTTGCTGCTCTTATTCCCATTCTTCTGATATTGGCACCAACTGTGAGTCCCGGTGTGTTTCTATCTACTACGAAACATGAGATACCTTTAGTTCCTGCGGACTTGTCAGTCATAGCGAACATTACGAAAGTATCTGCAAATCCGGAGTTGGTTGTGAATATCTTCGCACCGTTTATTACATATTCATCACCATCAAGAACTGCTTTGGTCTGCTGACCGGCAGCGTCAGAACCTGCATTAGGCTCTGTAAGTCCGAAGCAACCTGTTTTGCTTCCGTCTATCAAGGGTCTTAACCATTTCTCTTTCTGCTCGTCTGTTCCGAAGTCGTTTAAGCATGAACATGCTAAAGATGTGTGTACAGAAATGGTTATTCCTGTGCTTGCATCAGCCTTCGAAATCTCTTCCATGCAGAGTGCGTAACCGAGATAATTCCCGCCTGCTCCGCCGAAATCCTTTGAGAATGGAATGCCCATTAGACCGTACTTATGCATCTTTTTTAGAAGATCCATGTCAAATACTTCTGTTTCGTCCATGTCTTCTGCAAGAGGTGCAACCTGTTCTTCAGCGAATCTTCTGAAGAGTTCTTTTTGCAGTTCATGACTTTTTGATAATTTGAAATCCATTAATT
>JAITVH010000058.1 GCA_031285905.1 Prevotella sp. | reverse complement strand
AGGAGGAGGACTGCTAATGGCAACTGGCAATGTTGTTGGAGGAGGTATGCTTATGGCAGGAGGAAATTCGGCCCTGACTCAAGGCTTCGCTAACGGATTTGATAATATCAGTTGGGGAGATGTCGCTATGTCTAGTATGGCTGGTGGTATGACTTCATTTTTAGGTGGATCCCTTGCCCAAGGATTACATGGGCCTCTATCCAGTGTATTTTCATCGATAAGCAGTCCTATGTTGCGCGATGGATTGACCTATGCCAGTAATGGTGCATTAACCGGATTTACTATGGGAACAGGTATGGGCTTGGCATCAGGAAAAGACTTTAGCGAATCTTTTGAGCTTGGTGGAAAATCGGCCGCTTTAGGTTTTGCTTCAGGTTTCGGATATGGGGCATATAATGGGTATCAATCAGCAAGGACAAGTGGATTGAATCCATTGACGGGTAGACCAGAGTTGAGAGAAAAATATATTCAAGAAGTAAAAGCATTAAAATTAGTCGATGCAGAAATGAAAGCCAAAGGTTTCTCAGAAGAACAAAGAGCGATAGAATTACATCGTATGAGAAGAAATTTAGGAATTGAATATAAAAATAGAACACCTGATAGTAAATTGAATGAAATATATCAAAGAAACCTTATGAAATACGGCGATAAATATGGTCCAAGTATTGATTTTCTAAGAGAACAAAATAAAACATGGAGTGATATAATTAAGGGAGCTTATACTCCAGGTGGTAAAGATTTAAATTTTTAGCTATGCTTATATTAAAAAGTTTCAATCAATTTAATTATTATCTGGATTTTTCTTCAGGGAAAGAGGTAGTAAGCAATTCTGTGTTAGTTAACAAAGGATTATATTATAAAGAAAACAATTGTATTTCAGCGTTATATATCAATGATAGAATATTATATTTTTCATGGGCAGCAGATATTCATTTAATTGATAATAATTCATTTATTAAGTTGGAAACATTGAAAAAAATTGATGATAATTCCGTAAAAAAACAGATTCAACTATATCAAGATAAAAAATTATCATTAAGTTTTTATTATACAGCTTTCTTTGGTTATAGTTTCATGAACCCATTTGATAATTGGAATGATACAGATGAAGATTGGGATTGGGGGCTGTTTGTGGCTAATAGAATAAATAATAAGAAAAACAAGATAGAGTTTATAGATTCTTTGTCAAAATAAAATATAAGAACCAAAGATAGTTATAATCGGGTGCTACATAGCGATGTAGTATCCAATTGTAGGTTGCTTCCTGTCGCCTGACCCTTATGTGCAGATGCCGAACTTTAGCCAGAACTTCAACCGTTATTCTTATTGCTGGAATAACCCACTGAGGTATACTGACCCGAGCGAGGAGTTTGTACATTTAATTATTGGAGCAGCCATTGGAGGAGTAGCAAATTGGGCAATCCATGGATTCAAATTCAATGCAAAAGGATTAGGCTATTTTGGCGTTGGTGCACTAACAGGAGGATTGGGTGCAGGTATTGGTTCCAGAATAAGCTCTATGCTACCTATAGCGGGTTCCTCTTCAGGTGGATTTGCTGCTGGATTTTTAGGAACAAGCGCAGCAACATCAGCAACCTCCAGTTTTGTTTCCGGTGCATTAATAGGAGGAGGTTCAGGCTTAGCTAGCGGATTTACTACTGGTTTTGGCAATGCTTTAGTCGATGGGAAGAACTTTGGTCAAGCATTGGGACAAGGAGGTACTTATGGATTGATCGGAATGGGCTCAGGCGCCTTAATTGGCGGTCTTTGGGATGGTATTAGTGCAGTAAGAGATGGCAGAAGATTTTGGGATGGCGCTACTGTTCAGGAGACCATATTGGCAGAACAAAATATACCACTTGTCGGTCAAATTGGTGATAACAATTGCATTCCTGCGAGCGTAGAGGCAGTTGACAGATCATTAGGAGGGAGTATGTCGCAACAAGATGTTCGAAATTTAGTAGCACCGGGATCTGATCCAATAACCACCCCAGTAGGAGATGCTCATACTTGGACTGCTTATAGTAATGCATCGGGGCGTTCTGTGCTTGGAGATGCAGAAAAAGCAACATCATTACCTCGAATTCTATCCGATATGCAAAATGGGAATCGTGTTGCAATTAATCTTAATACAGGGAAAGTCGGACATAGTGTGGTAATGCAGAGGATAACCCAACAGACGGTTACAAAAATAAATGGGAATGTTTCTCAAAAATTACTTTATTATGTGATGAATCCTGCCAGAGGAGGGTATATTACCCAGATTTCAGGCCGCAGTATTATCAATGCTAAAAATGTCTTTTATATTCTACCTTAAAAAAACACTGATATGCGTAAACGTTTAGTAGTAATAGCAATAATGATACATTCAGTAATGTATTCTTATGCTCAGGATAGTCTCAATATGATAGAGATTCTGGATATTGAGCAGGATATTGTTACTTTGGAAAAAAAGATAACCAGTTTGATAAAAAAAGAACCGAAAATAGCCCATATTGAAGGATTACGTCAATTTCATCTTTTCTGGACAGCTATTAAGGAAGACAGCCTTAAAAAAGAAGATTATTTAAATCATTCTTTCTTATATAAACTTATTCATCCTGGTTATTATGATCTTGGTTCAAATTTTCTTTTCATAAGAAAAAAAGAGTATCTGAGGAGCCAGACATATATAACGGATTCAACAGGTACTTTAGTGGGAACAAGTGATGCCACATTAGTTAGTGCATACTCTGTTTTCAATCCGAGTAGTGTTAGACTGGCAAAAATGTTTTTTAACAAAGAACTAGATTATGTTTTTTATATTGGAGGACGTTTAGGTAATTATATTGGTATCAAGGGTAATAACCTGTATGCACTCGAAAATACCAAAGATGGATTAAAAATATATCCTTGGAAAGAGTTTATAGAACGTTGTTATGAACAAGAAGGATGTTTCGATAAATGGATATATCAGAGAAAGAATGTAAAATAATAACAGTATTTACCATAAAGTATTATGATCCAATTAAGTTTTTGATTGGATCATAATTCTGGTAATAAGATACACCGGTCATGAGCATTTGAAAGAGTTCAAACTGATCAACATGAACGGACATGTGTATAATCCTGCACTTGGCCGCTTCCTGTCGCCAGACCCGTATGTTCAGGATCCGTTATTTTCTCAGAACTTCAACCGTTATTCTTATTGCTGGAATAATCCGTTGAAGTATACTGACCCGAGCGGGGAGTTTATTGTTCCTTTACTAATAGGAATGGGCATCGGAGCAGCTATTCAGGGTAAAGCTACAGGAAAAGGAGTGAAGCTGAAATACAAAGGATGAAAGATGAAACTGCTTCAATGATTTTCCAGACCGGGAAACAATTAAACGAACTTGGAGATACAATCCCTACTGACCATGAAATAAGAATTTTATCATAAAGATGAAAGCTATCAGGTATTATATCTGGTAGCTTTCTTTATTTCCAAACATCAGTAATATATTTTATTTTGCTTATTTACAGATAATTAATAAATATACATCATGCTGTAAATTATGTTTTTTTAATAATTTTTCAAATCTCTTGCAACTTAAATTAAGAAAATTGCATCTATATAACAAGTAACAAAAGAAAACACAAGAATAAACACGCTTTACTATATAATTATTAATTAAAACTACAACCTTATGAGAACACTTTTATCAATCCTGTTAGTCGGAGTACTATTCTTTTCATGTAATGATGACGAAAGTGAGAGACTAGCATTTGAAAACGGCAAAAACACAGAGAACAATGAAGAAGCCACAAAAGACACAGACTACCATGCTAAGGAATTCTTACAAGATGCCAAAAACAGTTTGAAGCAGGAAGTAATACTTAATACTTCACAACTACCTTATGTCCTGACTTTGAAAGAAGGAACTGAAATTACTATTCCAGCCGGAGCATTCACAAAAGACGGAGTCCTTATATCCGGTGAATTTACAGTAGTAGTATATGAGATGTTGAAGCCCAGCAGTATGATACTTTCAGGTACAAATACAAACTATAATAATGGGGCTATATTTGAATCGGATGGATTTATCTTCATTGATGTAAAACAAAATGGCGTGAGTGTAGATCAGAATCTAAGCTCACCTGTAACAGTAAGCATTCCGACCGATAAACCTGATGGTACATTTACAAACCTGTGGATAGGAAATGAGGAAGCCGGAGAAAATGGAGACCAGTTTGCATGGGATGATCTGGACAAAGAAAACAATAACGGAATCATTAATGAAGAAAACGGAGCATTTGCAAGAAATGGCTCTTTCCAGTTCCTGATAGGCAAGTTAGGATGGATCAATTGTGATGTATTTTGGAATAGTATTAATGGCATGACCACCGTTACTGTTAAGATATACGGTGATTTTAGTGAACTGGCCTCATATCTGGGATATCAAGGAGATACCTTTGTATTCTTCAGAGCAAAGGGGATACTTGTACTAGCCCAGTTATATACTATTGTGGACGGTAATACAGTTAAAAGTTATGATAATAGTGTACCAATCGGATCAGAAGGTATGATGATTGCATATTCGGTAAAAGAAGGAACATACACTTATGCTGAAAAAGAAGTTACCATCACATCTGATATATCCATAGACCTGAATCTGAAAGAAATTACTAAAGAAGAACTGGAGGGAAAAATAAAGGCTTTGGATACATACAAATAAATAGAATCAACGATTAGAGGATTTCCTTTATATTTCAAATAATGTATTTAATAATGAAAAGCTGGTAGATGTTTTCTGCCAGCTTTTCTTACTTTTGTTCGATAATAAGACTGAGAAGAAATAATAATAAACGATTTGTAAAAAGAGATAAGTTCGTTTTAAATGTGGAGATTAAAATATAAAGTAATGAAATTAATATTGAGTTGAAATGATAACCAATAATACCCTATTTTTGACCACTATTCTTATTACTGGAATAATCCGTTTATTTTTTTACTTTAGATTTATCTACAATAAAGATAGCTGTTAGTCTATAGCGATTAGCTAATAGCTTAAAGAAAAATATAGAAAAAGTGTTACTTTTGCTTCAGCGATCATTGATTGTTACCTTTTTATTAAATAATTTTGTTAATAGAGCCTTCATGATGCTTTGAGTATTTTGTCTGTTTTGTTATGAAATAATAATACAAATCGATGGACTTAAGAACAGTAAATGTAATAAGATATATAACCCCTTTACGCGAAGGTGGTTCCCTGCCGGCATTAGCTGAAGCTGATGATGGATTTAAATATGTAGTAAAATTCAGGGGATCAGGGCATGGAAAAAAAATGCTGATAAGTGAACTTATTGGAGGGCTAGTTGCCCAATCCTTAGGATTTCGCGTGCCCGAAATAGTTTTCAGTAATTTGGATGAAGCTTGTGGTAGAACAGAGGGGGATGAAGAAATTCAGGATCTGTTACAGGCAAGTAGAGGGCTTAATATGGGACTCCACTTTTTATCCGGAGCATTAACTTTTGATCCTATTGTTACCAAACTGGATGAAAAGACAGCTTCCCAGATCGTTTGGATGGATAGTTTTCTGACTAATGTAGATCGTACAACCAAGAATACAAATATGTTGATCTGGCATAATGAACTATGGTTAATAGATCATGGAGCCTCACTTTATTTTCACCACTCCTGGGTAAACTGGGAGAAATATGCATTGACCCCATTTAGCCAGATAAAAGATCATGTAGCGCTTTCCCAAGCGGCATTATTGGATCAGGTGGATACTGAATTTAAAAGGATATTAACCCCACACAAGATAGAAGAGATTGTTAATACATTACCAGATGGCTGGCTCAGTTGGGGAGGTACAGAAGAATCTGCCGAAGAAATACGGAAAGTATACGTCAATTTTCTCAACGAAAGAATAAAGCACTCGGAAATCTTTATAAAAGAAGCACAATATGCAAGGGAAACACTTATATGAATATTCCGTTATCCGTGTTGTGCCAAGGGTTGAACGCGAAGAATTTATTAATGTCGGGATTATTTTATTCTCTAAACGAACAGGATATCTAAAATCACGCTATCATCTGGATGAGAATAAGCTTAGCCTGTTTTCTACAGAATTGGATTTAGAATCCCTTTGCAAAAATCTGTCAGTATTTGATATGATTTGTTCGGGTAATAAGGAAGGTGGATATATTGCATCATTGGATATACCGGAACGTTTTAGATGGCTTACTGCCATACGTAGCACTTCGATACAGACATCGAGACCTCATTCCGGATTTTCTGAAAATTTAGACCAAACTTTCGATAAACTATATGACGAGCTAGTATTATAATAAAATTCTGGATCCTGCGAATCTCACGACTCACAGGATCCAATCTTAACACAAACTTTACAAAACTACGCTACAATTATCTTCAATATCTCATGTAGATCTATATATTATTCCTTTTCTTTTTTCGCGCCAGCCTGTATTCAGAAGGAGACATCCCTGTATGTTTCTTAAAAAACCGTCCTAATGAAGCCTGATTGGAAAACATTGTTTTTACTGTAATTTCTTGTATGTTCAATGATGTATTTTTCAGTAAATACTTAATTTCCATCATTATATATTCATTGATCCATTCTTTTGCAGATCGTCCACTTACTTGCTTTATTATTGTTGTCAAATACTTAGGCGTTATGCATAATCTATTTGCATAGTAATAGATTTCTCTATTTTCTTTAAAATGGTCTATTATCAATAAAAAGAAATTGTAAGCTATCCTTTCTTTTCGTGTTTCCGATACTAAATCTTTTGATGTCAGCCTATTCTTTAAATTACTGTATAAGTCTAAATAAAATAGTCTTAATGTATTTGTGATGTATTCCTTTTGATATATAAGATCATCGAATTTCATCCTGTTAGATATCAGATTATAATATTCTTTAAATCTGTATATTTCATCACTTGCTAATTGATAATAATGCTTTCGTCTAATGTGTATATAAAAAAGAGGACTAAGAGGATAAATCCCACTTACTACATCATTAATAAGCGCTTGGGAGACTATAAAATAATTCATTCTGAAATCAGAACTCTTCTCTCTTATCGAAACCAGTTGGTTTGGTAATATTACAACAAGTCCACCTTCGCTTACATTATATTCTTGTGTATATACATCTATTAAGGCGTTTCCGTTTATGCACAACCCCAATATTCCAAAAGAAAGGTGATTCAGTTGTTCTTCAAAGGGAATATTCTTTTCTTTAATAAATATTTTAAAATCGTTTTCAAAGAAACCCTTAATGTCTTCATCTTTTTTGGTTATAAGGTCTCTTCCACTATTAGCACTCAGGCCAAGTCTATCTTTCATCAAAAAATTTGTCTTCATCGTAAATCTTATACAAAGATATAACATATTCCTAATTAATTACACAAAGTGGATATTTTGTATAATATTGCAGATATTTTGCACTTAATTTTACATCGCTTACGTTAAAACGCACATTTTTCTTAGTATTTTATCCGTCAACATTATCTAAGGTTGTATGTAAATTTACATATTATTCTAATATTATGTACACTCCTATATTTACAAATTAATGATACATATTTGGCGCACTTTAGTCTCTTAAGTATATTTTAAGTCTTAAGCCTGTATTTTTTATTTCCTTAATTATCTATAGATAGAAATAAGAATAGAAAATGATGATAAACTAAAAATATAACTTTATTTTTGTTAGCTTCTAGTTCAAAATGATGGAAATTCTAAAAAATTACGCATATACACTGATACTGCTGGCCGGAATAATAATCGGAGGTATTTGTGGTATTGTATTTGGTGAGGATACTGCTATTGTAAAGCCAATAGGTGATGTGTTTCTTAACCTGATGTTTGTACTAATAGTACCTTTGGTCTTTTTCAGCGTGTCGTCAGCTATATGCAATATGAAGCGATCGAATACAGTAGGAAGAGTTATTTCGAGTATTATTATTGTCTTTTTATTCACTGCTATTGTAGCTGCTGTTATTGCATATGTGATAAGCATTCTATATAATCCATTAGAAAATATAAGCCAAACAGATGTGATGCTGTCATTGCCGGAACAGGCTGTAAGGCAAATTACGTCAGCAGAAATATTCGTAAATGTTTTTACTGTATCCGATTTTTCACTCCTATTTAGTAAATCGAATCTTCTTCCGCTTATCATTTTCTCTATATTTCTCGGTCTGGCAACAGCCTTATGTGGAGAGAAAGCAAAAATAGTTGCCGACTTTCTGGATTCTGCTACAAATATCATTATCAAGATGATGAATATTATTATGCTGGCCGCACCTATCGGATTGGGCTGTTACTTTGCTGATACTGTTGGAAAACTAGGGAGCCAGATATTAAATGGTTATATGCATGTATTTATCCTTTACATTATACTTACTCTGGTGAGTTATTTTATACTGAATTCCATTTATCTATATTCCGCTGGAGGAAAGAAAGCCTTTTTTGCTTTCTGGAAAAATATGCCAACCCCTTCTCTTATGGCGATCGCAACCTCTTCCAGCGCGGCATGCATTCCGGTAAACATAGAGGCATCGAAACGGATAGGGGTTCCTTCCTCCATTGCCGAAACTGTCATTCCGTTAGGTACTAATATCCATAAAGATGGCTCGGTAATGGCAGGGGTATTAAAAGTAATTTTTCTTTTCTCCATATTTGGAGAAGAACTCACATCCTCTTCCAATATGTTTATGATAATTGGAGTTGCATTATTAGTGGGTGCAGTAATGGGAGCTATACCAAGCGGAGGAATGACGGGCGAACTATTAATCTGTTCTGTATTCGGATTTTCACCCGAATTAGCCGGCACACTGATGATCATCAGCACCATTGTAGATATTCCTGCTACATTGCTAAACTCTACAGGGAATGTGATGTGTTCTGTATTGGTTGCACGACTGAGCCTTGGCAAAAACTGGCAGATACAACCGGAGAATAAACAAAAAGAAGATGAATTAATTAAACAAGACTTATAATAAAATGAAACGCTCTTTATCTATTTCATTACTACTGTTTTATATTATATTTAGCTATCACCTATCTGCACAAGAGAAATATACTCCCGGCCTGGATGAACTATATAACCTAACAGACTCTGCTTTTGTCGATCTCAGAGTAGAGCAATCACCTCGTATTGGCGTATCTGCCAGCCGCGGGAGCAATGGCGGCTCTATTGTTTCCGGCGCATACATAGAGTCTATTGTTCTGGCAGGAGGTACACCTGTTATTATCCCCGTTATGACAGACGGTATCCGCCTGAGGGAGTTGGTAAAAGATCTGGATGCCTTGGTACTTATTGGGGGAGACGATGTCAATCCTTCATATTATAAGGAGAAGCCTATAAAAGAAGGCATAAATGTGATAGACTCTGTGCGAGACATTTATGAACTGATTTTATTAAAGATGGCTTCCGACAGAAATGTTCCCATATTAGGTATTTGCCGGGGAGCCCAATTAATAAATGTTGCATTTGGAGGCACTCTCTATCAGGATATTCCTATGCAGCATACTGATAAAAGTGTGGAGCATATGCAGAAAGAGCCGAGAGAAAAGGGGACACATAAGGTTATTATCGAAAAAGGTTCTAAATTGAGATCTGTAGTAGGAAAAGATGATCTGATGACCAATACCTTTCACCATCAGGCAATCAAAGATGTAGCCCCGGAATTTGTCGCTACAGCAAAAACTACCGATGGATTAGTGGAAGCCATAGAAGCATATCCCAACAGGAAAATAATGGCCGTGCAATGGCATCCCGAATCGCATGCAATAAAAGGGGATGCTGTTATGCTAAAGATTTTCAGTTCGATTGTAGATGAAGCCACAGTATACCGCCACGCCAAAAAACTACACGAAAAAATGCTGTCTGTAGATACCCATTGCGATACTCCGCTGGAATTTAAAAATACAGGATTCAACATTGGAAAAAGAGAGGTTAACCAAGTAAATATACCAAAAATGGAAGAAGGAAAACTAGACGCCATCTTCTTTGCGGCATATCAGGCTCAGGGTCCCCGTGATGTCGTTTCATCGAAAAAAGCAGTGGAAAGGGTTGATCAATTGATAAAAGACATCTACAACCAGGTGGAAAAGAACAAGGATATTTGTGGCATTGCATTTACTACAAATGATCTTATCCGCCTGAAATCGGAAGAAAAAAAAGCCATCTTTATCGGAATAGAAAATGGATATGGAATTGGTAAAGATATTTCGAATATAGAGCGTTTCAAAAAGCTGGGAGTAAATTATATCACACTCTGTCATACTAAAGACAACGATATTTGCGACACATCCAGCACAACCAATACGAATAATGAGTGGAACGGATTAAGTCCGTTTGGTAAAGATGTAATAAGGGAGATGAACAGGCTTGGCGTTATGATAGACGTGTCCCATGTAGGAGAAAAAACATTCTGGGATGTTATAGAGCTATCTTCACAACCCATTATTGCATCACATTCATCAGTACAGTCTTTATGCTACCACAATCGTAACCTGACTGATAAACAGATAAAGGCTGTCGCCCAAAATGGCGGAGTAGTTCAAATATGCTTTGTAGACCTGTTTGTAAACAAAGAACCTGCAAAAGCCAGCCTTGAAGATGCTGTAAACCATATAGATTATGCCATGAAAATTGCCGGGATAGATCATGTAGGTATTGCTTCCGATTTTGACGGCGGAGGCGGAGTTATAGGATGCAGAGGAAGCAATGATATGATCAATATAACGATGAAACTGATAGACAGGGGCTACTCTGACGAGGATATTATCAAAATATGGGGAGGCAACTTTCTTAGGGTAATGGATAAGGTACAATCAGGTACAAAAAAATAGGTTGATCATTTAAATCAACCTATAAAACTAATTATCAATTAGTTAATTCATTCAATTGTGGTTTGATCTGTATTTCCTAATACCAGATTACGATATATTACAGCATTACATCCAAGGGCTATTACCTGATATACAATAAGTAACAAGAATACCAAGATACTTCCTACTGCTCCCAGTAATCCAAATACCCAGCTCAATATAAGAAAAGCAAGACCAAGGACAAGACCAACTCCAAAAATAGTCCATTTATAGCCATTTGTCGCCTTATTACTTTGCACTAAGGCTTCGCCCGGAGCAATACCCTTGTCTAACAATATATAGATTGCCAGAGACCAGCCTATTGCTATAATGTATGCAGGAATAACCATAAAAAATAATGCAGGCATGATAGACAACATCATCAGACCTATTAAAGTGAAGAATTCACCCATATACTGACGATACTTACCATCGAAAATAAACAATGGAGATATTACCCCGCCCTTACTCAGTTCAATAGGTATTGTAAGAATTGCTATTGTAGTCCCCACATTGATATAAGGAACCCAAATGGTAACAAGCCAGAGTACAACAGCCCCAATCAGGGACAGAGCATTCTTAAGACCTATGCCCACACCTTCCTGAATGACACCCAAAACAGTGATTTTTCTTTCCATAATATTAAAAAATTAAAAGTTTTATAAAAACATAGCTAATTTCAAAGTTATTACTTAATTATTTATAAAACAACGTTTTTATCAAAAAATCATACTATCACAAAAAAAGACACTTAGTATATAATAC
Organism: Prevotella sp.; assembly: GCA_031285905.1. Classification (GTDB taxonomy): domain Bacteria; phylum Bacteroidota; class Bacteroidia; order Bacteroidales; family Dysgonomonadaceae; genus Dysgonomonas. Next base: position 19,922 of record JAITVH010000058.1, on the reverse strand, counting down.
CAAGTGCCAATACTTATTTCAGAATAAGAATCTATCTTATCTAAGCTTTGCCAAAGTCTCTTTTACCCGCTTCATTGCTTCTATGATATTTTCATCGGAAGTAGCATAGGAAAACCGGATATAGTTAGGCGCAGCAAAAGCCAAACCTCCGACACAAGCTACATGCCCTTTTTCCAATAAAAACATTGCTAGGTCAGCCGAAGTTTTCATTGTCTTGCCATTATATGATTTTCCCAGATAATAGCTGCATTCAGGAAACAAGTAGAAAGCTCCTTCCGGCTTATTTACTTTAAGGCCTTCAATCTCTGATGCTAGTTTTACGATCAAATCCCGACGACGCATAAAAGCCAAGCGCATATCTTCCACACATTGTTGATCTCCATAATAAGCTGCCTCAGCCGCTTTCTGGGCAATAGAGGAAGCACCTGATGTATATTGTCCCTGTAGTTTATTACAAGCCGAAACAATCCATTGTGGCGCAGCCATCCATCCAAGACGCCAACCTGTCATTGCATATGCTTTGGATACACCATTGATAACTACAACCTGATCTTTTACATTCTCAAATTGAGCGATACTTTCATGTTTACCTATATAGTTGATATGCTCGTATATTTCATCAGCTATCACTACTATACGGGGATGCTTAGACAAAATATCAGCCAAAGTTTTCAACTCCGCTTTAGTATATACACTCCCGGTCGGGTTAGAAGGCGAACATAAGATAATAGCTTTTGTTTTAGGCGTAATAGCAATCTCTAACTGCGATGGGGTCATTTTGAAATCTTGTTCTATTCCTGTTTCTACGATAACAACCTTTCCTTCCGCAAGTTTCACCATCTCTATATAACTCACCCAGCATGGTGCAGGAATAATAACTTCATCTCCCGGATCAACCACACTGAGAACCACATTACATACAGACTGCTTAGCCCCATTTGAACATGCGATTTGCTCAGGCTTATAACTTAAGCCGTTTTCTCTTTCCAGTTTTTTAGATATTGCTTGTCTCAAAGACAGATATCCCGGAACAGGAGTATAAAAAGAGAAATTATCATCGATAGCTTTCTTTGCCGCCTCCTTTATATAATCAGGAGTATTAAAATCTGGTTCGCCAACACTAAGATTAATAACATCGAAGCCCTGAGCTTTCAGTTCATTACTTTTCTGAGACATTACTAATGTTTCAGATGCTGCTAGTCCGGCTATACGTTCCGATACTTGTGTCATTTTATGATAGGATTTGTTTCGTTGTTTTATTAGTTATATATGAATTGAGTATCATTAGTCTATATTGTGCAGGTCGTGTCCCATACGCACTTTCTTTGTGTGCATATAAAACTTATTATATTTATTAGGAGTAATTTCAATCGCCACATCTTCTACGACAGTAAGTCCGAATGATTCCAAGCCTCTCCTTTTTACAGGATTGTTAGTCAGAAGTCGCATTTTTGTAACGCCTAAATCTCTAAGCATAGCAGCTCCTACACCATAATCTCTTTCATCTGCGCGATATCCCAGATGCAAATTCGCATCTACTGTATCAAAACCTTCTTCCTGAAGTTTGTATGCTTCCATTTTAGCCATAAGGCCAATTCCTCTACCCTCCTGGTTCAGATAAATTACTACACCTTTACCTTCTTTATTTATCATTTCCATTGCCTTATGAAGTTGTTCGCCACATTCGCAACGATATGATCCCAGTATATCACCGGTCATACAAGAAGAATGCACCCTCACTAAGATAGGTTCATCTTTTTCCCATATACCCTTAATCAGAGCCATATGCTCCAATCCTGTCGATTTTTGTCTAAAAGGAATGAGATGAAAATCTCCATGTTCGGTAGGCATTTTCACTTCAACACCCTTTTCTATAATAGATTCCCTTTCGAGTCGGTATCTAACCAGATCGGCAACTGAGATTATTTTCAGTCCGAATTGATCAGCCATCTCCTTTAGTTCGGGTAACCGGGCCATCTCTCCATCTTCTTTCTTGATCTCGATAAGTACTCCGGCCGGATACATTCCTGCCAAACGAGCCAGATCGACGGCGGCCTCAGTGTGGCCGATACGACTTAGTACTCCCTTATCTTTTGCTTTTAAAGGGAAAATATGTCCGGGACGTCCCAAGTCCTCAGCTTTTGTATCCTTTTGGGTAAGAGCAAGAATAGTCTGAGCCCTGTCATAAGCCGAAATACCTGTAGTGACTCCATTTTTAAGAAGATCGACTGAGACTGTAAAAGGTGTTGAGTGTGATGATGTATTATGTGTCACCATCATTGGCAGATCCAGTTCTTCGCAACGTTCGGCCGTCAAGGGTGCACATATTAATCCCCGTGCATGTGTCTCCATGAAATTCACCTTTTCAGGAGTTATGGCTTCCGCAGCAATAATAAGGTCTCCTTCATTCTCCCTATCCTCATCATCCACCACTATTACGAAGTTCCCTTTTTTAATTTCACTTATAGCTTCCTCTACCGAGTCTAATTTTATCTTGTTCATAGTATGAATTATCTCTTTATATTAGATAGTTATTATCTCTACTTCTTTTTTATCTTTGTCCATTTGCTTTCTCACATGTAAATAAACAACAGGATATGCAATCAGGGATAGAATAAGCACTGCTATATAATATAACCTTGAATGATTCTTAATGTCTTTATAGAATAGCTGATAATATGTCATAGAACGGATAAATAACAGAAGATAGCCTATATTGAATATCCAAGTAAAATCCGACAGGTTTATAATCTGCGCTACGATAAAGGCAATATATCCGATACAGCTAAGTATAGAACTCTGATTATACAAAGCCTGAACTTCATTAATATATTTACTATTCTGTTTGTCGATAATATCATTCAATTCAGCTCCTCTACCCTTTAATATACTCAAAGCAGCGAGTTGAACTTCTTTATCATAATTATATTTTTCATAGTTAGGAATAAGATCTCTCAACTTATCACTATCCATCGCTTCCAGATTAGCAATCATTTCTTCTCTGATTTCCAATTCCGATACTGTAGGGATTTTCTCCATTATTGCCATCCTATCTTCATCTGTAAATCTGGCCGGAGGCTTTATAAATAACGCTTTACGGAAAAATTTACCATAAGCTTCCGGGTTGAATAAGGTTGAATCATTCATTGCCTTATAGGTAAGAAAAACACCCAAAGGAAATAGAACTGCAGAACTCAACCAGATACCTTGCCATACTTCCCAAATAGCATCACGAGCAAACTTATAGCCTACATTATCGATAATATAATAGACAATGAACAGACAGACTGAAACAACTACTGGCATCCCTAATCCTCCTTTGCGTATAATAGCTCCTAACGGCGCCCCGATAAAGAAGAATATAAGGCAGGCAAAAGACAATGTGTATTTCCGATGCCATTCTATCTGATGATAACGTATGTCCTTTTGCAAACGGGCCTTTTGTGTAGTATCGAATATATTGATACTCTGATTATTATTTTCGGCTTCACTGGCAGCAGTCATCAAATACTGAGACATTTCATTGTTGCTGTATGTATGCAATAATGAATCAAAGTCTATAGCATCTATCTTAGCCTTTTCTTTAGATTTAGATCGTTCTTTTTGAGTAGAGCTTGTAATTTGTGCTTGACTGGAAACAATTGAATCCCTCGAACGTGAACGGTATTCTTCTGTATCACGGTATGTTAAATACAGTTTTTTCGTCATAGTTTCACGATCCCGTACATTTAAACTATCGATAAACATATTCATCGAATCAATAGAATTTTCCAGTTGTACGATATTTTTCGAAACATATGTCCCCTCCAGATTTGCTTCATCCATACGGTCAAAACCGGTATCATATTGTATTATGATATCTTTCTTTTTGAAATTCTCACGTGCATATGGAATAAACTTGTTGTTTTGAGCATTCCTTCTTCTGTCTTCATTTTGCTGGGCATTTGAAAAATGTTGTCCCGAAAACAATGTGAATAAAAGGAATTTTTTATCTTCCGATACCTGCATAATTCCGGAATCACATACTATAATAGACATATTATCGAAACCTTTCGATGTATCATATATCTTCAATCCGTACAGCATTTTAGTCTCGATGTTCTTTTTCTTGACATACATACTATATCCCTTAACTCCGTTAAAGAAAGCACCTTCGGGAATATCAAGTTCGGGAGATTTTTGTCGTATAGATAAAAACAAGGATCTGAATTTCACGTTTACACGGGGCATTGCTTCATTCTGGAAGAAAAAGGCTCCAATAGCAATAAGGCTAACCAGTATAATTAGAGGACTCATAGCTTTCAGCAGGGAAACTCCGGAAGCCTTTATGGCTAATAATTCCAAACGCTCACCCATATTTCCGAAAGCCATAAGAGATGCTAATAAGAGAGAAAGGGGCAAAGCCATAGGAATAAGCTGCAAAGCCGCATATAAAAATAGTTCTGCTAAGACAGCATTGTCTAATCCCTTACCGACCAAATCCTCTACATACCTCCATAAAAACTGCATTAGTACAATAAACAAACATATCCCGAAAGTCATGATAAAAAGAGGGATGAATGTCTGAATTATAAATGTGTATAGCCGTTTTATTCCTAGCATGAAATAAATAGTCAAATTTGGGTACAAAAGTAGTAAAAAGAATACTTTTTACCTGTATAATCACGAGAAAGATATTTTTCTTAATCTTTATTAGAGATTTTCTTATTGTATATGAGATACTTCTAATATTACATACAAATAATTTTAATATTTTCGAATGATTATACTTGTATTATCAAAAATAATCTCCTATTTTTGCACCCGCTAACATAAAGTTGGCGGGATAGCTCAGATGGTTAGAGCGCATGATTCATAATCATGAGGTCCCGAGTTCAATTCTCGGTCCCGCTACACTAAATATAAGAGGTTTACAAGAAATTGTAAGCCTCTTATCTTTTATTGATGAGATCATAATGAAATCAAATAATGAAGGGCATCTCTACTAGATACCCTTCTATTAAATCAAATATATTTCTTATTTAGCAACTCTTTCAAGCCATTTTATCATAGAGAACATTAAAATCATTGAAATAAAGCAAGCTCCGACAAAAACTAGCCATGTTGCAGTGAGTGAGGTTGTTGAATATAGAGCTGCTCCAATCCATAAAAGGAAATTAGCCATTGCTGTTGTTCCAAGCCAGCATCCTTGCATTAAGCCTTGATATTTGGGAGGGGCGACTTTAGAAACAAAAGATATACCTAATGGACTGATAAATAGTTCGGCAATAGATAAAACTAGATATGTGAGTACTAATAAAAATGGAGATACCTGTATTGCTTTTGGTAAACCACCTGCCATTTCCTTCACTTCTGATGCTGCAGGAAGCTCCATAGATCCAATAATCATCACAATATAAGCCAAGGCTGCTATTCCCATACCTATTGCTATTTTTTTAGGAGTAGATGGTTCTTTTCCTTTTGCTCTCATCCACCCAAAAAAACCAAGGATTATTGGTGTCAAAGCAACAATGAAGATCGGATTAATTGATTGAAATAACTCTACACCTTCTAAAGTCACAAAGCCAAGAGGGAGTTTAAAGTTATCCATATTTATATAATCTTTAGCAAAAAGAGTCAAAGAGGCTCCATTCTGATGAAATGATAACCAGAAAAAGAAAACAACAGCAAACACAGCAAATAAAGCATATAGTCGTTGCTTTATTTCTTGAGCACTCATTTGCACTTCTTCTTTGATTTCTGTGCTTGTAACATCTTTCTTTAAAGCTGGATCAGGAAACCGTTTCTTATTAATTATATATATTACCAACGATATCAGCATAGCTATAATAGCCACTCCATAAGCATAGTGATATCCGGTTGTAAATACATTTAAGTAATTAGTAGAAAATGCTGCTAAATCAGTAGAGAGTTGACTATTGACAGTATTTTCAGCAACCAGCGTTTTGAATTCTGTTACTTGTTCAGTAGACATTTTGTTATTCAGAAATTGGTGGCAACGTTCCGGAAGTCCGGCATTGTATAAAAATCCATTCGATTTCAACAACCAGCTTCTTAATCCGGTTGCAATTAATGGGGCAAAAATAGCACCAACATTAATGAACATATAAAAGAGAGAAAAACCAGAATCCCTTTTAGCACTATATTCGTTATTATCGTACATTTGTCCGACCAAAGCCTGTAAATTTCCTTTAAACAATCCATTACCAAAAGCAATACATAATAGTCCAAAAGCTGTCAAACCAAAAGACATAGGCATATTAGTCACTGGTGTAGGGGTCGGTATGGCAATAAGTAAATACCCAACAGACATCAGGATAATACCAGATTGTATAGTACTCTTATACTTTTTAGTTTTGTCAGCTATAATTCCCCCAACAAGAGCTAATGCGTAAATTAATCCATATAATACTGAATATACGACATTAGATGTAGCTTCACTAAAATCGTATTTAGCCATTAGAAAAAGAACAATTGAAGCCATCATAATATAGAAGCCAAAACGCTCTCCCATATTTGATAAAGAAGCGGCTAACAATCCTTTAGGATGATTTTTAAACATAGATGTTTCTTTTTAATTAATATTATTGATTATTTGTTTCTTTTTTATTGGAATACTCTCACATAGTCTATGTAATATTCTTGGGGTAAAGTAGATATATCTACGCCTTTTGCACCACCCCATGCACCGCCAAAAGCAAAGTTGATAATCAGATAAAACGGTTCATGGAATGGCCAGGCTTCCCAACCTTCACCCTCATCTGATACAGAGAATACTTTCCTGTCGTTCATATACCAGTCAATTCTGTCAGGAAACCATTCGATGGCATATATATGGAATTCCTTATCAGGAGAAGCCACATCAATAAAGGAACCTCTTCCTGTATTCTTAGTATGATTATATTTCTCAGTATGAGCGTTGAAGTGAATTTTGTCAGGGTCATACCCAACAAATTCCATAATGTCTATTTCCCCGCTTTTGGGCCAACCGCCATATACTGATTTGGTTGGCATCATCCAGATAGCAGGCCATGTACCCAATGAAGAAGGAACTTTGGCACGTACTTCTATTCTTCCGTATTTCCAGTCTCCTTTATTCTGAGTTTTGATGCTGGCAGATGTAACAGGACGTATTTCTCCATCTATAAAAGCAGAATCATTCAGTGCTGTAATAACTAACAATCCATCCTTTACAATTGCATTTTCTGGTCGGTTAACAGTATAGTACTGTAGTTCGTCATTTCTTATATAACCTTTTTCATTACTCCATTTCGAAGAATCCGGCAATCCGAAATAATCAAATTCATCTTGCCATACAAGTTTGGTGTATTCACCTGAACCACCATTGTAAGGGGTTAATCTTAGGTGTTTACCCGATGAACATGCTGTGAACAATAAAAATGAAAAGACTAAACCTGTTAATGATTTCATGGTATAAATTATCACGTATTCGTTAAATCATACAAAAATATGAAAACATAAGTAATAATCTCCCTTCTAAATCATATTAAAAAACATAAAATGAATGATTAAGAGAACAAAACTGTTTTATTTCTATATATCAAAACTCTTCTTGTCAAATGATACTCTATTGCATGAGACAATACTATCTTTTCCAGATCCTGCCCTTTCCTAACCAGATTCTCTATACTATCCCGATGAGAAATACGTGTTATATCCTGCTCAATAATCGGTCCTGCATCAAGCTCTTTTGTAACATAATGGCTTGTCGCACCAATTATTTTCACACCTCTTTCATATGCAGCATGGTAAGGTTTCGCCCCGACAAAAGCCGGTAAAAAAGAATGATGGATATTGATTATCTTATTAGGATATGATTCAATAAACCTATCAGTTAATATCTGCATATAACGAGCCAATACGATGAAATCAATCTTTTTCTCTTTCAACAACGCTAATTGCTTAGCCTCTATTTCATCTTTGTTCTCTTTGGTTACTTTAAGTACATGGTATTCTATTCCAAATTTCTCTGCAACCCATCGCATATCTTCATGATTACTGATAATCAGCGGGATGTCAACTTTCCATTCTCCGGCTGTATAACGGGCAAGGATGTCAAATAAACAATGAGACATCTTGGATACAAAAACGGCCATACGTGGTGTATAGTCGTTAAAATATAATCTGAATGTCATATCATATTTATTGGCATACATAGTCTGGAAATAATCACTGATCTTTTCTCTTGGAATGATAAAATTGGTCAAATCCCATTCGATGCGCATAAAGAAAGAGTTCTCCTGCTTATCAACATGTTGTTCGAGATTGACAATGTTGCCTCCATTTACATTTATAAAGTCTGTTACTGCGGCTACTAATCCCGGACGATCGGGAGATGAGATCAGTATAATTGCATGTGAATTTTTCATTTTGTTTTCTAAATTCGATATATCCTACATATTTATTTAAAATATGAATACAAAAATAGCAAATTTCTTTATTTTTAAGTATAAACATTTACCATTGATGCATTCTCATTGTCACTAATCCATTTTAACTAAAAGGTGACAAACTTTACAGTTAACAGTGAGCAGTAATCAGTAAACAGTTTTTATTTCTGGTAAACATGTAAACTAAAAACTAGTACACTAATAATTAACTAAAAGGTGACAATCAACGATCGCCGAAGCGAAGGCGAGGCAAAGGTTACAGGTTTTCCATTGTTTCTCCTGTAGGGGCAGCGGCTTGTCCCTGCCCGCTTTATCATATATCCAGACAACCACAAGGGATTACCTCTACATTTTAACTAAAAGGTAACAGAAGTAACACTTTCTTTCCAATTTTTCAAAGAGCATTTTTCGCTTTTAACTTTCAACTTTCCATTATCAACTTTCAACTTATATCAACTATAGATAAATTCGAAATAAAAAGATAAATTCCGATTCTTGTTTCTGAAGGATAGCCAATTATCTTTCATCCCCTACTCTATGAAGTCGGGCTCTTCAAGTATGATATCTATACCACAGGCTTGTATCCCTTGGTAATAAACAATAATGCCAAAGCCATAGTTAATAACAGGAAAGTCGGCATCTGCAAAGCGAATCGCCCATGATTTATCATCATAAAATACGACAGAAGGAAATTCCACACAGAACTCTTCTGCCCTGAGGTTTATCGTTTTATTTGCTTCTTCGCTTGATATGCCAAATTGCAGAGGATCTTTCCGTAATTCTCCTTTTATATAATCAATTGCCTATATGTAGTAAGTGTCTAAATCGGAAAGGACAGTCCAGATTAATGCAAAATCGAAAGGATGAGATTCGAGTGGCTCATCTTTTTTTGGATTGTCTGAAATCAAGTGTACACTAGCCTCTTCCCCAAATGTCATTTTAGTCTTGATAATACCTTCATGTACCCAACAACGCAAAGATGCCGGGGTTCCTTCAATATTCTCTGTCCACTTCATTTTTATATCTCATCTTCCTCTACCACAAGATTGTCTATAATAAACTCTTGCCGCTCGGGTGTATTTTTACCCATATAGAAGTTAAGCATATTACTGACAGAATCTTCCTTTTTCATCGTCACTTTATCAAGGCGTATATCCTTCCCTATGAAATGACGAAATTCATCCGGCGATATCTCACCAAGACCTTTAAAGCGGGTAATCTCAGGGTTAACCCCCAGTTTTTTGATGGCATTTAACCGTTCTTCTTCTGTATAGCAATAAATGGTTTCCTTTTTATTCCTTACGCGGAAGAGAGGAGTTTGAAGAATATACACATGATTCTTCTTTATCAGGTCAGGAAAGAATTGTAAGAAGAATGTTAATAGCAATAAACGGATATGCATACCATCCGTATCGGCATCAGTAGCAATAATGATCTTATTGTAACGCAAGCCATCCAACCCATCTTCTATATTCAGAGCAGCCTGCAGGAGATTGAACTCTTCATTCTCATACACAATTTTTTTAGTAAGGCCAAAGCTATTTAATGGTTTTCCCCGTAAGCTGAATACTGCTTGCAGGTTAGGATTCCGGCTTTTTGTAATGGAACCGCTGGCTGAATCTCCCTCTGTTATAAAGATAGATGATTCATCAAGATTATCCCCTTTATTGTCATTATAATGAATTCGGCAATCACGAAGCTTTTTGTTGTGCAGGTTCGCTTTCTTAGCACGTTCACGCGCAAGTTTGGTTACACCGGCAATCGCCTTTCTCTCCTTTTCTGATTCAAGGATCTTCTTTAATAATATTTCAGAAGTCTCCGTTTTTTTATGCAAGTAATTATCGAGTTCTTTCTTTAGAAAGTCTCCAATAAATTTCTGAACCGACGGCCCTCCCGGAGCCATGTCTTTCGAACCGAGTTTAGTCTTTGTTTGAGACTCGAATACCGGTTCTTCCACTTTTATACTGATAGCAGCCACTATACCACTACGGATATCAGCATAATCAAAATTCTTATTATAGAACTCCTTAATTACACGGGATAACGATTCACGAAACGCTGATTGATGTGTTCCTCCCTGTGTAGTATGTTGTCCGTTTACAAACGAATAATATTCTTCCCCATATTGATCAGTATGTGTGATAACAACCTCAATATCCGCATCTTTAATATGGATGATCGGGTATAAAGGATCGGAAGTCATATTTTCGTTGAGTAGATCTACCAACCCATTTTTAGAAAAGAACTTCTTCCCATTATATACAATAGTCAATCCGGTATTCAGGAATACATAATTCTTGAGCAGGCTTTCTATATAATCATCGCGGAAGTTGTAATTCGTAAAAATGGTCTCATCGGGAATGAACTCAATTAAAGTTCCGTTCTCTTCATTAGTCGGCTGTATTTTTTCTTCTCTGGTCACCTGCGCTTTATCATACTCTACAGCAGCAGTTTTCCCATCCCGGAAACTTTGTATAAAGAAGAGTTTCGACAAAGCATTTACAGCTTTTATACCGACTCCGTTCAATCCTACCGATTTTTTGAAAGCTTTAGAGTCATATTTTGCCCCGGTATTCATTTTAGAAGAAACATCTTTCACCTTGGTAAGAGGAACACCCCGCCCATGGTCACGCACCTTGACAATACCCTCCTCTATTGTAACATCGATAGTCTTTCCAAAGCCCATCATATATTCATCAATAGAGTTATCCAGCACCTCTTTCAAAAGTACGTATATACCATCATCGGCAGATGAGCCATCACCCAATTTACCTATATACATCCCCGGACGGCGGCGGATATGCTCCTGCCAGTCGAGGGTTTTAATGTCTTCGTCTGAATAATTAACGTCCGGTAGTTTGATATCTTCTTCTTCCATAAAATCTTAAAATCTCTTTGACCTGAAAATCGGCATGTAAAAATATAAAAAAAACTTGGCAAGAAAAAGAGAAAACAGTTAACAGATTGCACTTTGCTGTTAGCGACCTTTAACTATTTTCCTCAAAGCATTCTAGAATACAGATATGGTCTATGCTGAACTGTAAAAGTTATTTCATGTGTTTTGCTTCCATTCTGTCTCAATCCCTTGCGAACGTACAAAATTCTGAAACTCCTTAAGCATAGTATTATCCTGCCTTACATACCGTGGAATGACTTTCTTGAAAAGAGAATAAGAAACCAACATACCCATAGCCTCACCGATACTCCATTCTACCGAATGAAGACGATAACACCTATTCGTTATGTGAGTAATTCCTATATTCTTGTTAGCAGGCAGCTACTTCTGCGATTCATGGTATTTTTGATAAAACAGTTACCTGGATAATTATCGCATTACAGCCCTTTTTTATAGGCTCTCCTCATTTTATGATTTTCGGCATTAAAGCCCTCCCATAGAGAAGCTACTTTATTATTCATTTCCAACTCCGGATTGGATTCTGCATACTTAAATCCACAATTATATGATGATGGAATAAAATCATTAAATATAATAGCATTCACACCTTTACCCTGATATTCGGGAGCTATACCGATCAGCATAAGGTCTATTACCGGATTTTTTTTACTTTTAAGATCTTTTAAAAGATAATACCACCCGAAAGGGAACAATTTACCTTTTGACTTTATTAGTCCTGCGGACAAGCTGGGTATACCAATTCCGAAACCAACCACTTCGTCTGTTTCTTCTTTAATGATGATACTGACTATGTCCCAACGCAAAAGAGGTACATACATTTTTACATAATGATCTATTTGCCTTGGGGTAAGAGGCGAAAATCCATATAGAGGCTTGTAGGCAATATTAAGAAGATTAAATAATTTACTCACATATGGCCTTATCTGTTTCAGGTTTTTAAATTTCAGCACCTTTAATCCATAACGTGTCATTACCATATTTGCTATGCGTTGATGCCTCTCTGGGACTGAAGCCGGTACAGGGATGCGATATTCATTCCAATCGGCATCTTTTTCAAAACCTAGTCTTTCAATCTGCTTTTCGTAATAAGGATAGCTGTATTTTGTCGCCATGGTAGACACCTGATCAAATCCTTTTATCAGTAAGCCTTCCGGATCGAGATCCGTAAATCCCATTGGGCCTATTATGGTATCCATGCCCTTTTCTTTTGCCCAGTTTCCGGCTGCTGCAAAAAGGCTATCAACAACTTCATTGTCATCAATAAAATCAACAAAACTAAAACGGGCTTCTTTTCTATCCCATATTTTATTTGCATTATAGTTGATTATTCCGGCAATACGCCCAACTATCTCTTTTCCTCTATAAGCTAAGAAGAGTTGCATTTCACAAAAATCGAACGCCGGGTTTTTCTTCTTATTCAATGTGTCCAGTTCATCCAGAATCAGTGGTGGAACATAATATGGACAACCCTTATATAATCCGATTGGAAATTTCACAAAAGCCTTTTTCAAGGCTTTACTGTTAGACTTATCTTCGTAAATAGGAACAATTTCTACTGACATTTATACATGCTTTATGTTTGGTGTACAAATATATGATTTTTCTTTATTCTGCTTATATAAAAAACACTTATGTATTTCCGGTTTTTAACTAAAAGGTGACAAAAGTTACAGAAATTGAGAATGAAAAATTAAGAATGAAAAATTAAGAATGAAAAATGATGAATTTATATTCGACTTTGTCAACCAAGTATTTTAACTAAAAGGTAACAACCAACGGGCACAGGAGCGAAGCGTATGTAAAGGTTACACTTTTCTCCATTTTTCAAAGAACGTTTTTTCGCTTTCAACTTTCCATTGTCAACTTTGGCTCCGCCGATTTTCAATTCAACTGATTAAAACTATAGATAAATTCGAAAAATATTCTTCAAAAAAACTAAACGCCAACAGTTTATCGTTGTTTCAGGCTAGTCCGGTTTTGAATATCACATTTATTATCAGTCAATATTTCTACAGACCTTGGGATATCGTTTGGTCTGATAACCACATTGGCAATATCTCCATCCGAAAAAGCATACATATATTCAATAAATATATTTTCCTTAGCAAGATATTCCAGTACTGAGGCCAATGCTCCCGGCTTGTTATCACACTTAAAGCAGATTACATCTGTTACCGTTACTCCAAAATGCGCTTCTTTCAATGCCTTTACTGCTAAATCGACATCAGAAACAATAAGCCTTAATATACCAAAGTCTGCACTTTCGGCCAGGCTAAATGCAGTCATATTCACTCCATTTTTTCCCAATATATGAGTAACATCATTTATCCGGCCGGTCTTATTTTCTATAAATACAGAAAGTTGCTTTATTGTCATAATCAAATTAATTAAGTGTCCGTTTATCTATTACTCTTTGTGCTTTTCCTTCACTACGCTTAATACTATATGGCTCTACTAACTTGATATCGCCACTGATACCAAGTACGCTTTGCAGGCGATGCCCCAGTTTTTTCTTCAATTCCAGCATTTTGCTTATCTCATCCGAATAGTATCCGTCACGCACTTCTACATGAACCTCCAATGTATCCAGATTATTTATTCTATCAACAATCAGTAGATAATGAGGTTCAAATTCTTCCAGCTCCAATATCACACTCTCAATCTGTGAAGGGAATACATTCACCCCACGTATGATCAACATATCATCGCTACGTCCCACTATTCTGCTCATCCGCACATTTGTCCGTCCGCACTTACATGGTTCATCTGTAATCGTACACAAATCTTTTGTACGATATCGTAGCAGAGGCAATCCTTCCTTTGTCAGCGTAGTAAATACCAATTCACCCTGCTCTCCGTAAGGCAGTTGCTCAAATGTATCGGGAGAAATTATTTCAGGATAAAAATGATCTTCTATAATATGTGACCCATCCTTACATTCACATTCATGCGATACGCCCGGCCCCATCACTTCGCTCAGTCCATATATATTATAGGCATCAACTCCCATTTTAGCCTCTATCTCCTTACGCATATTCTCTGTCCACGGCTCTGCTCCGAATATACCAATTCTCAGTTTAAATTCTTCGCGGGGGATACCTGTCTTAGCCATCGCTTCGGCCAGATATAAAGCATAAGAAGGTGTACAAGCTAATGCCGTAGGGCCAAAATCGTGCATCAACTGTATCTGTTTAGCTGTATTACCACTCGACATAGGTATTACTGTTGCACCGAGATATTCCACCCCATAATGCAACCCTAGCCCTCCTGTAAATAAACCGTAACCATATGCAACAGAAAAAATATCGTCACTCGTTCCACCATAAGCACTCAGGCATCTAGCGGTTGATTCTGACCAAACAGATAAGTCCCGACGGGTATAGCCAACGACTGTAGGCGATCCTGTTGTACCGGATGAAGCATGCAACCTCACAATCTGTGACATCGGAACAGCAAACAGTCCGTATGGATAATTATCCCGTAAATCCTGCTTGGTAGTAAATGGTAATTTCACTATATCATCTATCGACTTGATGTCGTCAGGAGTGATATCCATTTCCTGCATCTTCTGGCGATAGAAAGGGGTACTATGATATACCCGTTCTACAAGTTTCCGTAAACGCTCGCTCTGTAGTTGCCGCATATCTTCGCGGCTCATACACTCTTTGGTTTTATTCCAAATCATATATTCGTTTTTAGTTGATTCTTCTTCGTTTTTCAGGTCTTTTAAAAAGGAGTAGTAAAGTTAAAAAAACAAATAAGGATAACAAATCTGAAGTATATCAAATTTGTTATCCTTTATAATTAGTTCACAATGTTGATCACTCTTTATACAGTCCTCCTATCTGTCCATCAGCAGTAACTATCTCAGCACTTATAATGATTTGTTTACCTGTTCCATTATTGTAGAATGACACCTCTGCCCTGCCCTCTTCATCTGTTTTCACATTCGGATTCCAATATAAGGTACGGCGATAGTCGGGTTCGGGAGGTAATTCTCCATAATCGGGGCTATAGAATTCTCGTCCGGGAGTATAGCCATGGACACGTGTACGGCGAATGCCTTTACGTCTCGTTTTAGCATTAGTACCTGGGAAAAGATAAATAAAAACTACAGCCTTGTATTCTACATCTTTAAAATCAGGGTCCGTTAACAATTCAATAGGAATATATTTATTTATCATTTCTCTCGACTCAGATATAGCCAATGAGTCGATATCTGCTACCTGTACCCAATCAAACATTGGGGCACTGGATTCACCCTTCTCTTTCGGGGTATATCTTACTACTTTTGTTCCGGTGGACATCCACCATACAGAAATATCATTATACACATAATAATATTTACCTCCTTTATAAGTATATCCCACATCTCCTCCTGTGTATGTACGATGAAAATTCCCATTAATACTCGCCAGATATTCATCAACATCTTTTTCCAGCATATATTCACCCCTGTCTGTCATATCATCCATTTCTTTTTGAGCATCATAGACAATATTGGCTTTTTTGAGGTGCTCTTTTTTTAGAGCCATTTTAGCATTCTCCTTTGCAGTTATTTCTATCTCCTTCAAGTGATGTACCTTCTGATCCATCGCCAGAGAAAGGGTATCATATTGTATCTCTTCATATTCTCCTTCAAGCAGGCTTTCCAATTTGTCTGAATCCACAATATTTCCATTTTCCTTCTCTTTAAAACTCAAATCTTCTATGGTATATGGACGTATATCAGGCCTAAATTGAGTATTTAAGAGAGTATGGTATCTTTTCTTTTCATCTACCACCTCTTTCTTTTTCGTCTTTTGTTCTGATGTTTGAAAAATGGCTGTCCATGTACCATTTATATCGGTATCTGTATATATGCTAAACATTCCTTTGTCATCCGTCTTGCATGTCGTACTCATCACATTATCAGGATCATTCTTTTCCGAAAGTATCATTGACACAGTTGTATTGGCTACAGGCTTTTCCCTGATCCATGATTTTATAATCCCATCAATTAATATCCCTTTCTCAGGTTTATATTTCATCTCCAATGGTTTTATTCCTGTCATTTCCTGCCAGTTATAACGACTCCATCCTTGCGTCATCATCAACAAATCGAGTGCATTTTTACGATCCATATCATCCGATTCGAAATAGTAGGAAGGATTATCGATATATCCTTTCAAATCAGAAGACAATAACAGATTTGATAAAATATTATCTGCAAAAATAGGTTCCATCTGATTATCAGCATCTCTAACCGATAGTGAAAAACCGGTCTCCAGAGGTTTTCCCGTATTATCCGCTATCCGAAAATCTATACTAATTTTCTCGTATGGTTGGTATGTATCCTTAGATTGGGTAGATTCTATTCGTAATTCATTTTTAGGATAAACAAAAAACATCCGTTCTGCTAATGGCTGTCCGGTAAGGTCAAATAAAATGAATTGGGATACCCCTCCCGAATAAAGATCAGCTGGTACTTTGATTTCACAAGCATCTTCCATCGCAAAATCAATTATATTAATTGTTATTAACTCATTTCGTGTTGTAGAAACCAAGCCCAATAAAGATGAGAAAGTCGCATTATTCTTTTTCACCTTCACTGTTATACTATCTGCATTTACATTATTCACAGTCATCACATATCCCTTCGGTTGCACTGCCGGCAGATCAAATTCCTGTTTGCCAGCTTCGCTTTCAATCTTTACTTTATACTTACCTCCTTGCGGATGAAAGCTAAACGCACCTTTACCCTTATATTCCGAGCTAAAAGTAGATAATACATTATTATTTTTAGAATCGATCACTTGTCCGGTAATATTAACAGGTTGCCCACTCTTATCTGTAGCAACGAATGCAATTCGTGACTCTAACCCATCTACCAGACTGCCCCCTTCCGGATATATCGAAAAATTAAGATTTTTGAGCTTCTCACTTTTTCCCCTTTCTTTAAATTCTATGCTCCTGTTGCGTATACGCATATCCCTTTCTTCATAGTTTCCATCCTCTTTAGGCTTATTATAGATAGGGAACACACGCGAAAAAATATATTCTTCTCCAAAATTGAGCATATATTTCGTATAAGCCCTTATTTCATACATTCCGGGGCGTTTTAAGTCACTTAGAGAAAAATCGCCATGACATTGCCCTTCTTCTATTTTCAATTTACGGGTATCTACAACATGACCATCCTGATCCAACAGGTCTATATACAATACCTTACTCAATGTAGTTGCTTCATGTAATGCTGAGGTAGTAACATAGCCCTTGAACCAGATGTTATCGCCTATATAATAACTGGTATTGTCAAAATGAAGGTAAACTTTTTCCTGAGGGAGATAATGGGAAATAGTCTTAAAATTAGAAGCAAAGCCAATTAATTTATTGGCTATGGAATCTGATTGTTGCCCATAAATATGTAAAACAGAAAATGCGAACCATACCGTTATTAAAAGACTAATTTTTTTCATGGGCTTCTATTTTATGGTTGACTTAAAAAATAATGTCCTAATATAGAAACAAATCCGGAACTAGGCAAATAAGCGTCTGGCTGCCACTTATTTACAGCAATCAAAAAAAAAGATAAAATCAAGATCTATTGATAATTAAACTTAACGATTAAGATAATATTTATTTCTAATGGTCAAGTCTGAAAGCCTCCAGCCTCTTATCCAAGACATCATATAGTTCTTCACTCATTCTCGAACAACAGGCTCTGATCCCTTGCTGCTCACTTCCTGTAGTAGAAAGGGAGATGGAACTGATACCATAATATAACAACTCGCGCATCAGATCTGCACAATTCATATCTTCATAACCAATCGTAAAAAAGAACCCATCTGAAATATCTCTATCTATATCCTTATCATATACTACATGAAATCCATTCTTACGGAACGAGTCTTTCATCCGTTTGGCACGACGGGCATATTCACTTGTCTCTTCTACGAAATTAAGCTCCCCATCGGATGCGGCTTTTAGCATAGCAGCATAACCGTATTGAGTAGAATGCGTAATACCCGAGGTAATCATATAAAGTATAGAAGCTATGAATGTAGGGCCAAATATTCCTGAACCAGAATATCTTTCAGCCAACGCTTCCGATCTTCTGCCAAACAATTTATCTGACACACAAACTACTGCCGCACGCTGGCCTGCATAGCTGAATATTTTGGATGACGACAACATCAACATATAATTATCCGTATAGTGAGCTACTGTTGGCACATAAGGAGGTTCGAACGGGCGACCGAAGTCGCTTCGGAAGTCCATACCAAAATAGGCTAAATCTTCGAGAATAATCGTATCGTATTTTGTAGCTAATTCCCCTACTATTTTCAGTTCACTTTCCGTCAGACTAATCCATGCCGGATTATTCGGATTGGAATATACAATCGCAGATATATTACCTTTCGAAAGAAAACTTTCCAGTTTCTCCCTTAACGGCTCTCCTCTATGCTCGTATACATCGAATTCTTCATATTTGATACCAAGAATTTTCAACTGCGACTTTTGAATGGGAAATCCCGGATCAATAAATAATACAGTATCTTTTCCCGTATCAAATTGATTGCATATAATAAACGAACCAAACGATCCTGCTACCGAACCTGTTACAGGCACGCACGATACAGGAGATATATCAACATTGAGAAATGCTTTTACAAACCGGGCGGCTTCGTCTTTCAACACAGGAATACCTTCAGCAGCCGGATACATAGACGCAACCCCTTTGTCCAAAGCTTCTTTCTCTGCATCGATACCTATCTGGCAAGGTTTCAGTCCGGGTACACCCTGATCCATACGAATAAACGGAATACCTGTCAGCTCTTCCAGTCGTGAAGCCAAAAGCAATACTTCACCAATGGTTGCTTTCTCAAGGCTTTTTATATTTTGCTCTTTTACAACCTCGTTAACCAACTCCTGACTGAATACTCTGTGTTGCATTTTATATTCCTTTATTTTTTTATCTGATCCTCTCCTGCCGCACGTCCTGCACGAAAAGCATTGATATTCATTTCTACAATCTTCTCCCCTTTTCTTGAGAACAGCTTCTCTATCGCTTCTTCCAACTTAGTATGTTCCATACCCAGGATAACGGACGCGGCACCAAGCAGTACCATATTAGATGCCCGTCCCGAACCTGCTTCCTTTGCAAGTGCATCTACATCCAACAATATTACATTGGGGAAAGAAGATAATTCTTTCAAAATAGTATCCAATTCAGGATAATTGGGGATATTCACATAGGGGGTTGTATTAGTCACAATCCACCCCTCTTGCGAAAGGTATGGCAAATAACGTAAGGCTTCCATTGGTTCGAGTGAGATGATAGCATCCGCCCCTCCCTTTGGTATTAAATCCGAATAAATTTGTTCAGAAGATATACGCAGATTAGATTGTACATCCCCGCCCCGCTGGCTCATTCCGTGTACTTCTGCCTGTTTTATATGTAAACCTTCTTTAAGAGCGGCTTCACCTATAATGGCAGCTATAGAAAGTATTCCTTGTCCGCCGACACCTGACAATATTATATCTAACTTCATTATTTTTTCTTTCTTTTAAGCGTTTGGATACATTCGCGGCGAGGAATAATCACCGATACT
>JAITVH010000019.1 GCA_031285905.1 Prevotella sp. | reverse complement strand
GATAAGCAATGGCAGTAGAAGTATTCTGGGTAGTAGGATCTCCCGAGAATTTCCAATATACGCCCGGGAATGCAAATGTACGGTAGAAGCGGGGATCTCTGTTTAACATAAACTGCTCTTTGCTATATGTTATTGACGATTCTCCCGGTTTCTTTCCATCGGCCATAGGGAACAGGTCTATCATTAGGTTCGTAGGAGTCTTTCCTCCGCTACCATTCGCATTAATAGGACGGATAGCATTTTCCCAGCTATTCCATTTTTGAGGATTAGTATTTGTTCCTTTATTTACATTGTTGTAAAGTGTAGCAAAAACAGCCTCCTTACTCTTGAATTCAGAAAACATTTTTGCCCAGTTAGAAGCATTTGTACCCGGATTGTCTGCATAAGCCAATTCGAAAAATGCACTTGCTTCTAATTCGGTAATAGCTGCCTTGTTCGAGTCATAGGCCAGGTCCCAACGGCTTTTGTCATCGGCACGGTTAAATACCGGACTTGCATACAATAGACGTGCACGTCCCTGTAGGGCCAATGCAGCACCAGCTGTTACCCGTCCAAAATCATTATCACCCCACATGGAAGGTAGGAGTTCACTTGCTAATCGCAAATCTTCACAGATAAAATCGATACAGGCTTTTGTTGTTGAACGTGGAATAGTCAACGCTTCAACTTCTGAGCTTATCGGATTCTGTACCTCTGTTACGATCGGTACTCCACCAAATTCTTTTACCAGGCGATAGTAAACCCATGCACGGAAGAAATAAGCTTGTCCCATCAACTTGTCTTTTTCTTCTTGTGAAAGACCTGTACTTACAGGTATACTTTCGATTGCATCATTACAGGCAAAAATCCATCCATACAGGTTATTTGAAGTTTTGCGTTCCTGATAGAAAACGCTAGGTAAATGTCCTGAGTTGGTGGTTATCACAGTTCCGTCAACAAATACCGATAAGCTGGAATATTCTTCCGTAGCTTTAGAATGATCATCACTGGAGCCTGCACTCGAATATTGCCAACCGAAGCTTCCTGTAGAGTTTGATAAGGCCCAAGCATATATTCCGTCGATAGCTGCTTCTGCTGTAGCATAGTTGCTATAAACATCAACTACTTTATTATAGTCTTTTTTCTCTTCCAGAAAATCATCACTACATCCGGTAAAGATGAGTGCAGCAGTCAAAAGAGCTGCACCCGAACTTACTATTTTTTTTGTATTTATCATTTTCTTTTCTTTTTTAGAATGAAACATTAACTCCTAATGTAATTTTCCGCAAGTTCGGATATTGTCCGTAGGTGCCGGCAAATGAACTATAGAAATTGTCCGGATACGGATTATAGAAGTTTATCACATTTTGTGCTGTCAGATTTAAACGGCAGCTTTCTACCCCTACTTTATTGACAAGTGCTTTAGGTAGTGTGTAGGCTAATGTGATATTGCGAAGTGTAACGGAAGCATTATTTACTCTCCAGAATGTAGATTCAACATTGTTTACCTTATCATACATCAGGTTAGGATATTTTGCATCACGATTAGCTTCAGCTACGAGATTGCCACTAGCATCATATACATCTTCGTAAACAAACATATTGTTAGCCCAGAAAGAAGGAAGATTGGTATACTGCATCGAATTATACCCGGAGGTGTTCAATATATTATTGCTGATTGAGCGTGCACTTTTCGACAGGGTGGTGTAGCTTCCCCAACTGGCGTTGAATTGAGCAGTAAGCGAGAAACTTTTCCATTCAGCATTAAGATTCAACGTAAAGCCATAAATATTGCTGCTACGGTCAGAGATTCTAATTTTGTCTGAATTTTCATTTATTACTCCGTCAGGTGTTTCTATGTAATATCCGTTTTCGTCACGGTCACTGCTACGCACATCCTTGTATATTAGCATACCTGGGCGCATATCGGATTTTTGTAATCCCAGATAGCTCGTAATGTTATATTGGTCGAAGTATTCTTCAATTTGTTGGTAGTCTCGGAATATACCTATACATTCCAGTCCCCATACACCTCTATCACTTCTTTCACCTTGTATCTTGCTATCCATCTCCATGGAGGTAGGCCAGTTGTCTTTTTTTATCTTATTGTCGGAATATCCGGTATTTAATCTGACTCCATATTTGAAATCATTGCCTATCTTATCTCTCCATCCTACTCCAATCTCAATACCATAAGTATCGACTGCTCCATAGTTTTCATTCGCAGGTGCAGAACCTGCAGTGCTTGGTATACTGCTGTTGAGGGACAGGAATATATCACGGTTCCATTCGTAATAGCCATCAATGTTGAAGCTCAGGCGATTGTTGAGTACTCCCAGATCGAGTCCATAGTTGGATTTATAACTTTTATCCCATTTGGCATCACGGTTATACCCTTGATCGGGAAGGGTAATGTAATTACCGCTGGAAGAACTGGAGCTTCCGAATACTGGCCCTTTATCCGCATTGTAATTATAATTTTTGGACCATGCCCAAGCCGGAACATTATCACGACCTGTAAGCCCGAATGATGCACGTAATTTGAGGTAATCAATAGCTTTTACTTTTTCTTTGAACCAATCCTCCTGCGAGACAACCCAACCCAAAGAAACAGAAGGGAATGTTCCCCAATAGTTTTCAGGAGCAAATCTGGTAGAAGCATCAGTGCGGATCAAAAATTCGAACAGATATTTGTCCATATAGGCATAGTTTATACGTCCAATATATGAAAGCCTACCTGATTCGGCGCGGGAAAATCTGT
>JAITVH010000161.1 GCA_031285905.1 Prevotella sp. | reverse complement strand
GAACAGAGAAGTTAAGCCCGGTCGTGCCGATGGTACTGCAATTATGTGGGAGAGTAGGTAACCGCCTTCTTTTAAACCAAAAGTCCTTGTAATGATCATATCATACAAGGACTTTTTTTATGACCTGCTTACAATAAGAAGAATGCAATGATCTCGGAAAGTCTGCCTCATGTAGTAGATGAAGCTATCCGTCAGGCTTATGAACGTAGAGGAATAGCGGTGGTTACAATTTCCTGTTGATTTTGGATTCGTAGATATTCCCGATATTGAGGTTTCATCTGCGAGAAATCATAGAAGAGGTTTTCTGATGCGAGACAATAAAGATATTGAATGAAGAAACTGTAAAATTGATAGGAAAAGCGGAGCGACCTGTTCTGTTATTGGATAAGGGACGCGCGGAGCTAAAGATGAAATAATTAAACTATCAGAATATTTTTCGATGCTGATAGTCACTTTTATATTGACAAAAGAGATAATACCGGATAATACCCTAAGTTTTATGGTGATGCAGGATATAATGATACAAGTGAAATATAAACCTCCTATTATAAATGTTGTATTTTCTAATGATTCGTTAGGTTTTATCGAAGCAGAACAAGAAGATACAAAGCAACCTAAATACGGAGTAGATCTGATAAGTGCAGACTATGCAAAAATAGCAGAAGCTATAGGGACTAAAGGGTTTACTGTTACCAGACGCGAGCAATTAAGAGAAGTGTTTGATAAAGCAAGGGGTAGCAAGATACCTGTAGTTATTGACTTAAAAATAGAAAATAAACGTCCTTTCCCTGCTGAAATTATGGTTTTGGATGAAGATTCCATGGTAGAGAAGCTGTCATAGAATTTAAGGATCGTTATGAAGTAAAAAATATGCCTATTTTAGAAGAAATTTTGATGCAAAAAGCTTGATGTTAAAACGAAGCATAGGGGCAGACGGGAGTGAAATTAGTTTTGCTACTGTCTGATAGTTTGGTTATTTTCAATCTGAAACGTTTATTTAGAACTGTTTTTCTAATTGCAATCGATATTTAACAAAAATATACAATCGAATAAGCAAAATATTTTGTACGTTTGGTCGTTAATAAATATGATGAAATAGAATAGCGATTACTTCTAATATGTGAAATATAAATTATGCCTTAAATTTTATATATAGTCTTAATTATATTATGTGAAAATATGTTATTGTTGTTGATCCTTGATTTATAAGATATTCTATTTTTTTTTGTTGTTTTAACGAATTATAAACTATTTTATTTGCATTTTTGTATATTATACATATATTTGTAGTTGGTAAAGTGTATATAATTTAGTATTTATGAAACACAAAATATTTATTTAGTTTTTGAGTGTACATCTTTTGTTTAATATCGTAGCGTTTACCTGTATCAATAAATTTTTTGTAGAATGATAGTGAGTGTTTTTACATATAATATATCATCTTTTAATCTAAGTTTTCTCTCTGAAAATTTGGAAGTTAGCTCTATCTTATTAAGAGAGAGAGAGAGAGAGAGAGAGAGAGAGAGAGAGAGAGAGAGCGAGAGAGAGAGAGAGAACTTAAAACCTCAATATCTGAGGTTGTCAAATATTTCACAAGTCTTGTATCGAATAATAAAAAAAATATTCGATACAAGACTTTTTTTGTTGTAGTTAATCTTGAATTCTAGGTTTTTAACAGTGTTTAAATAATGTAGCATTTATATAACCCTTAAGTTTTTTTAATAACCCCTTAATTAAATTTGTATGACAAGCAAGAAACTAGTCTCAATTTGTTTTGCAAAAGACTACGATGTAGGATCTGATTAGAGTGACTTACTTTTCTTTTTTATTTTATAATTTCTTGTTTTTTTAACTAAATGTTTGTGTGGAAAAGCAAGTTTGCCTCAAAAATAGAAAATAGAGTAGGAAATGTTCTGGCGAGAGTAACCTTATAAACAGAAGGACACACAAGAGACATCACACCTTGTAAAGCCCTTGAAATTTACAGAAAACGTGCCTCTTACTACCCTGCTGCTTATTATTTCCCTTACAAGGAACCTAAGGGGATCTCATATACTATGAAAGAGAGTCAAATAATTGTTGGCTTAAACTTTAGAAATTAATGAAACAAAGTTTTTTACTAAAAAATGAATCTAATATGAAAAAACTACATTATGCCAAGACGCATGTTGAAGTATTTATCCATTTTTTGAAAAGAATGAGTTTAAAGTGTAATACAAAAACTTTACTCTTATTCTTTGTATTTGCTTGTACAGCTGTTTTTATCTCATGTAGTGATGATGACAATAATGGACAG
The DNA here is from genome assembly GCA_031285905.1 of Prevotella sp. Classification (GTDB taxonomy): domain Bacteria; phylum Bacteroidota; class Bacteroidia; order Bacteroidales; family Dysgonomonadaceae; genus Dysgonomonas. Next base: position 64,537 of record JAITVH010000161.1, on the reverse strand, counting down.
CCACATGACCCAAATAAACCTGTTGTACTTACTACATTTACTCCGGACTCTGGACGTATTGCCGAAATGATGTTGCTGGATGGTGATAATTTTGGTACAGACCGTTCAATAATTAAAGTGTTTTTTAATGCAATGCAAGCCGTTGTAATTAATTCTACAGGATCTCGTATTTTAGCATTAGTTCCACGTCTTCCCGGAGATACTTGTACTATAGCTATAGAAATTGGGGATCAAAGGAAAGAATATGCGAATTATTTCCTTTATAAAATAGAAGCGTCTGTATCTACAATAGCTGGTAATGGAACTGATGCCGCGGTATATGATCAAGGGTTGGATAAATCGCAGATACGCCCGGTATATATTGGAATAGACCAGGATTACAATATTTTTGCTACAGATACCAGAGATAATCTCGTAAGAATAAATGTGAATGCTAATACTATAGATGTTGTTACTACCGGAGAACAAGGATTTAATCACCGTTGTGCTCCTATGGCCAGTCCCCTAACAAATGTACTTCAAATGGGTGCTGAGGGATCAGCCAACCGTGATCGCTTTCTGTTTTGTGACCCTAAGACAGGCTGGATACCGAAGATGTATTTTATAAAAGAGTGGGAGACGAATGGTTATGCAACTCCTACAGATATGACACATTATGCTTGCCTCTTATGTGAAGAAGACGGGAATTATTATACTCGTTATAATAGCGGGCAATTAGTACGGATAGACCCTGCTACATGGAAAGCATATATTGTTGGTATGGTTCCTAGTGGTATTGCCTATGGACTGGCATTTCATCCTATCAATAAAAAAGAGTTGTGGCTTGCATACGATTCTAATGGAGGTAATGTTGCTCATAGTATATGCAGGGTAAAAGATGTTACTGATGAGACAATACTGGGAGGTGGTACAATGTTAGCTTCATTCGAAAAGCTTTCGGGACCGACTAACGGTGGTCATAGGGATGGCCCTATAGCTGCTTCTCAATTCAGAGCTCCACGTATGATAAACTTCGATGTTGATGGGAATTTATATGTTGGTGATAATGGTAATCACTGTATTCGCTCGATTAATACAAATACAATGATGGTTGAAACTATAATTGGAATACCAGAACAAAGGGGATTTAAAGATGGCAATAAAGACGAAGCCTTATTTAGTGAACCTCACGGAATTGTTACAGATGCAGAAGGAATTATTTATGTATCTGATTTCGCCAATAATAGAATCCGCAGAATTGCAATTGAATAAGTAACAACATATTAATTTTTATAATATGCAAAAAATATATATTTATTTTCTGGTTTTTTTCTTTGCAGTATGTTCGGCATTATCTGCACAAGAAGGAAATTATACAATGGAAGGAAAAATTTCCGATGAACTAGGGCCTTTAGCCGGTGTTACAGTGTCTATTAAAAATAAAATAGGCGGGACTTTGGCTGATGAAGAAGGCCGCTTCTCTATTAAAGCCATGCGTGGAGACTGGTTGGTCTTTTCTTATGTAGGTTATGAGCCTGTTGAATGGCTTGTAACAGAAGAAAAGAAAGACATGAATATAGTCATGAAAAGTGCTACGAAAGAAATGGACGAAATAGTGATAACCGGTGCCGGAGCTCAAAGGAAAATTTCTACTTTGGCTGCTATTTCCACTATCAGTACAGACCAACTTCAGATACCAGCACCTTCGGTTGCTAATATGCTGGGAGGTAGGGTGCCTGGTATTATCTCTATGGTGAACAGTGGTGAACCTGGCAAAAATTTGGCAGAATTCTGGGTTCGTGGTAGAGGTACTTTTGGCGCTAATGATGCGGCACTGATACTTATTGATGGATTGGAAGGAGATATAAACAGTATAGACCCTGCCGATATCGAAAGTTTTTCAGTTCTCAAAGATGCTTCGGCTACAGCCGTATACGGTGTGCGTGGTGCAAATGGAGTGATAATTGTTACAACCAAGCGCGGACAGTCAGGAAAATTGAGTATTACTGCTAGAGGGAATTTTTCCGTATCACACTTAAGACGTCTTCCTGAATATCTAAGGGCGAGCGATTATGCGGAATTAGTTAACGAGGCTTATGAATCAAGGGGTGACTCTCCAACATATAGCCCTATCCAATTACAGGTAATAAAAGACGGTTTGGATCCGGATCTATATCCGGATATTAGCTGGCAAGACGAAATTGTCAAAGATTTGTCATTTAAGCAAAACTACTATGTAAATGCTCGTGGAGGAGGAGATGTAGCGAGATATTTCGTGAGTCTTGCCGCTAGTAATGAATCGGCTGCTTATAAAACTGAAAAAAATAATCCTTATGCAACTAATACCGGGTATAATACTTATGGATTTCGCATAAACCTGGATATCAATCTAACCAGTTCTACTGTACTTTATTTTGGTTCGGATGCATTCTTAGCGATCAATAACCGTCCGGGTATGTTGAATACGGATGCTATTTGGTTCGCTCAGGCATCATATACTCCGGTTCTGTTTCCTCTAAGATTTTCTAACGGGCAACTACCGTCAGCAGGTGCAGATGCAAAGAGCTCGCCTTATACTATGATTAATCATACAGGTAAATCTACGATTGAGGATAATCACAATAAATATACCATGCGTGTCGAACAGGATCTGTCGATGTTGACCCAGGGTTTGCAAGTGCATGTACAGGGTGCTTATGAGCGAAAAGGGTCGTACCAGGAACGGCGTTATACAGAGCCGGCACAATACAGAGCTATTGGCCGTACCAGCAAGGGTGTGTTGTTAACCCGTGAAACAGTGGCCAAAATGACAGATGCATTTTTTACTAGTAGCGAATGGACTGAAAGAAAATATTATTTGGAAGCGAAAGCCCTTTACAACAGAGTCTTTGCTGAAGACCATCGTGTGGGAGGTTTGTTAAGATATGAAATGGAAGACAAGAAAGCTACAAATCAAAGCTTTAGTGACATGACCCGAAGTCTGTCGCAGATTCCTTACAGACATCTGGGGCTGGCAGGTCAGGTAGAATATGGCTATCGTGATACTTATTTGGCAGCATTTAACTTTGGATATAATGGTTCTGAGAATTTTATGCCTGGACAACAATTCGGTTTCTTCCCTTCTTTTTCTGTAGGTTGGATACCGACAGGCTATGAGTGGGTAAGGGATAACCTGTCATGGTTAGATCTGTTTAAAATAAGAGCGTCATATGGTATAGTAGGTAACTCTATTGGGGGACGACGTTTCCCTTATCTAAATAGGATAACTACAGGAACTACCAGACCTTGGAATTCACAGGGTTGGGTAGAGACAGTAGATATATCACTAGTAGGTGCTGATAATCTGAAATGGGAGAAAGAGAAAAAAATGAATCTAGGATTTGATCTGGGATTTTTAAAAAACGCCCTTACTATCAACATCGATTTCTATAAAGATAAGCGCGATGGAATCTTCCAACAACGGGTACAAGTGCCGGATTATGTAGGTTTAACAAACTATCCTTATGGTAATGTGGGGAAAATGTCAAAATGGGGTACTGATGGTAATTTTTCATATACTTATGATATCAATAAAGATATGCATTTTACCATACGGGGAAATTATACTTTTACGCAGAACAAGATTGATAACTATGAAAAACTCTATGATAAATATCCATACCAGGACTATTCCGGATTGCCTACATATGTAGTGAGAGGATACCAGTGCCTCGGTTTCTTTAAAGACGAAGACGATATAAAATACAGCCCTAAACAAAGTTGGGGAGAGGTAATGCCTGGAGATTTAAAGTATAAAGATGTTAACGGTGATGGTAAAATTGATACGGACGACCAGGTGCCTATTTCTTACGAAGCGGGAATGCCGTATTTTATGTATGGAATTGGTGGTGAATTCCGTTATAAGAACCTCTCTGTTGGATTTTTGTTTAAGGGTACTGGCAAGACAGACTATTTCAAAAACAATATGGGATATGTTCCTTTTTATGATGGAGAAATGGGTAATATACTTGCGCGATTCAAGGATCCTTCTACACGATGGATACCGAAATCTTATGCAATAGCGCACGGTATCGATTTATCTTTAGCAGAAAACCCTAATGCGCAATTACCTCGTTTGCAATATGGTAGTAATGCAAATAATACAGTAACATCTGATTTCTGGAAAGGGGATGCGCGTTATTTACGCCTTGAGGAAGTAATTATAAATTATAACCTGAAAAATGATTTTATAAGAAAGATCGGACTTAACTCTGTTGATCTTCAATTGTCAGGTAATAACCTTATAATATGGGATAAGGTAAAGGATTTTGATCCGCAACAAGCTCAGAAAGTTGGTACGGCATACCCTATACCTACTGTGTATTCCTTCCAATTATATTTAAACTTCTAGATAATAGAATTACAAAAAATGATTACAAATATGAATGTAAAGATATATACTATAAAGAAAGCCATTGTAACTAAATTGGCATGTGCCATTATGTTAGTTACAGGTGGGCTATGCTCATGCGACGATTATCTGGACATATCAGGTTATATTAATGATGACCTCGAACTTGACTCTATATTTGCATCCAAACGTTATATAGAAGCATTTATGTGGAGTGCTGCCAGTAAATTCCCTGATGAAGGAGCTATATATGGTAATGGTGCATATACACCGGGGCCGATGGCCACCGACGAATCTTTTTGTTTATATAACACAGGTGAATTTCAAGGGATGAGGTTTGTTCTGGGAGAGCTTAATTCGACTAGCCTTGGAAACTTCAATAATTGGGGAACTATGTATAGGATAATCCGGCAGTGTAATACTATATTTGCCCGAATTGACGAGGCTTCGGATTGGACTGCTGTTGAACGGCTAAATATCATAGCTAATACACGATTTATCCGGGCTTATGCATATTACAATCTTGTTATGAATTTTGGTCCTGTAGTATTACTGGGAGAAGAAATGCCTAATAATAATGAAGATATTACTTATTATGACCGCACACGCGACCTTTATGACGACTGTATAGAGTATATTTGTACCGAGTTTGAAGAGGCAGCATTATATTTGCCGGAAAAAGAAAGATCTGTACTTGAGTATTCACGCCCTACCAGAGGAGCTGCACTTGCATTGGTTGCCAGAGTTAGGCTTATGCATGCCAGTGAACTTTATAATGGAGGTTCAGCTGCCCGTATGTATTTTGGAAGCTGGAAAAGAAAAACTGATGGACAGAATTATATCCAACAAACTCCTGATCCTAGACGTTGGGCCGTTGCTGCTGCTGCCGCTAAACGTGTGATGGACTTGAAAGTAGATGGATTGCCGCAATATCAGTTGCACACAGTGGAAAAGAATAAAGATACCCGTCCGTTACCAACTAATGTAACAAGCGATCCTAACTATCATGAAGCTTTTCCTGTAGGAGCTGGAGATATCGATCCATTTCATTCCTATGCAGATATGTTTAATGGGGAGACTGTAATGAACGTAAATAAAGAATTTATATGGGCAAGAACTTCATCTTCAATGTATGATTATCAAAAACACTCATTCCCTGTAGCTAATGGTGGATGGAACGGAATTTGCGTAACTCAGAAAATCATCGATGCATACGATATGATTGACGGACGGTCTATTAGTAATTCAAGTGTAGAATACCCTTATGATGAAACTGGTTTTACAACCACGCAAACTCTTTTATATACCGATTATCGTTTGAATGCGGGTGTTTATAATATGTATGTAAACCGTGAAGCCCGTTTTTATGCTTCGATTGGTTTTAGCGAATGTTTTTGGCCAATGGGATCAACAACAGATAACAGTCAAAAAAATCTTACTATTACTTATTACTCTGATTCACCGAATGGTAAATACTCATCATCAGATGGAACACGAGACTATCCGGCTACAGGTTATGTAATAAAAAAGTGGATTCATCCTTCGGATGCATGGGCTGGGGAGGCAAACCGAAGACTTTCTAAACCATTCCCTATTATTCGTTATGCCGAAATCTTATTAAGCTATGCTGAAGCATTGAACGAACTTGGAGGTGAAAGTTATACAATTGACGTAAATGGTGAAATGCAAACATTTACGAGAGATGTAGAGCAAATTAAGAATGCGATCAATCAGATACGTCACCGTGGAGGCCTTCCGGGATATCAGAATGTTGACTTAGCAAATGCTGGTGAGACATTGAATAAGATAAAGAAAGAACGTATGGTCGAATTCCTTCATGAAAACCGGAGATACTTTGACGTTCGCCGTTGGGGAGATTATGAATCATCCGAAAGTGAACCAATCAGGGGAATGAACGCTTCAGCTACAAGAGATGGTTACTATCAGAGAGTGGTTCCGGAAAGTAATCGTATTGCGAATAGGGTGATACATCGGAAATTACTATTTTTACCTATTCCAGAAGTAGAGATGAGACGTTTGCCTTCATTCGACCAAAATCCGGGATGGTAAGAAACATTTAGTATTATTATTAAATTAAATTTTATTCAAATGAAATATATAAAATTTATAAATCCGCTGTTTTTTGCAATACTTGTATTAGCAATGCTGTCTTGCGATAGAGATGAGATTTTTGATAGAGAGCAATACAAAAATGTTGTTGCTTTGCTCAGCGATGATGGATTCAATATTTTTATGGAAGAGCTTCCCTTTTCCGAAGATGGTGTTGATGCATATATAGCGGCTAATTGTGGTGGATCTTTGGCTACAACTGAGCCTATCGAGATGAAGATAATTGAAGATCCCAGTTTACTTAATAATTTTAATCTGAGTAGCTATGATACTGATGTGCAGAAATATGCAAACTATCTGGCTGCTGACAGGTATAGTATTAATAATTCAACTATAACCATACCTGCCGGAGAAAGATCTGGCAGAATGAAAATTGAGATACGTACTGCCGGATTATCTCCTGATTCTCTTTATTTTATACCTTTCAGAGTAAGTTCTTTTTCTAACTATGAGGTAAACCCTAATAAAGGTACAGTGATGCTGCAACTGTTTTTAAAGAATTATTATGCGACTACTAAAACTACTTCACCGGGAAAGCTTGGTTATACAACGTATAGCCATCGTGGAGTGAAAGGTAGTACAAACACAATGATTTCGAAATCGGTTTTTCCTATAGGTGCTAACGAAGTTAGAATCTATGCTGGAATTAAGACGTACCAAACGACAGATAGTGAAAAGACAATCAGACAATGGTCATTAAAACTTGTCGTAGGAGAAGATAATAAAGTGACAATCCTTCCTTGGGATTCATCTCAAAATGGAGTGAAAGTTACACCAGTTGATGGCGATCCGGATTACCCTAATATTTTTAAAATTGAGGATACAGGGTTCAAGACTTATAAGACTTTCTTGATTCGTTATGATTATGTGGATCCAGACGATGGAAACACCTATGCAATGAAGGAAGAGCTGAGACTAGAATTTGACGAGAACGATGAAGAATAATTAAAATTATTGTAAATATGAATTATTTTAAATATTTAAGTATCATTATACTGACAGTATTGGCTGCCGGATGTGGCGACTTCGAGGATTTTGTAGTAACTGACAAACCTTATGTCGATTACACTTCTGTTCAATTATATGTTGGAGAACATGCCGGTGACCGTGGTTCTTTTCAACTTGTAGGTAGCCCTGCCGGAGCAGGTTATGTGTGGACAAGTGAAGACCCATCTATAGTAACAGTTGATCAAACAGGATTAATTAAGGCTGTAAAAGAAGGTCTTACATCTATTGTTTTATCGTCAAAAGATGATAAAGTTATAATCGATGTATCTGTGAAAGAATACATTCCTCTCACAGGCTTTGATTTGAGTACTAATTCTGTAATTGGTTTCTGGCAAGAGACTACCAGAGTCTTTTTAACACCAATTCCTGCTAATGCGACGGATGCCGATAAGATTGAATGGACATCTTCAAATGGCACTGTTGCTATAGCTTATAACAATGGCTTGATTAAGACTTTGGAGGAGGGAAGAGCAACCGTAACGGCAAAATATGGGAATATTGAACAACAAGTAAATGTTTGGGTACCTGCTCCTCCTGTGAAAATGGACAAATCGGGTTGGAGTGTGCCAGGGTATAACTCTAACAGTAATGATGGTACAATTGGATATAGCTCTCAACAGGTAGGAGATGGCGCTGGCATTCCTGGTATCATTGATGATGACTTAGGTACATATTGGCATGCCAGATACGGTAGTCCGGCTAGTGCATATCCACATTGGTTCATTATCGATTTGGGTGAAGAAGTTACAATAGCGCAGGTCGGTATGGCTAGGCGAAACAATGATGGTCGTGGGCAAAAAGGATATCAGGTTTTCACCTGCACTGAAGACGGCGCTACGAATTTGAGCGACCCGACCATATGGGCTTGGGAAGATCAGGGAGATAAGTCTTTTAACTCAGGAGTGAATGGAATTCAAGTGGTAGCCATGGGTAACTTTCCATTAGCACGTTATGTGAAAGTATATATGGACGCAAAATACCGAGGAGACAATGATTATGCAATGGTAGGAGATTTTAGTGTCTATATTTTTCAGGATTGATAATTTTATATCTTAATCTTTTATATGTAAAAGGCTGTTCCAAAGTGAACAGCCTTTTTGATTATATACTAAATTATATTAAAGTGAATTTAAGAACCGAAATTTTATGTTTTATAACATGAAAACCACTATCTTTGTACTGTGTTTTTCATGGTATTAGATTTAAGGTTAACAATGAAGATTGGTTGTCGTGATGACAACCTTTTTTTTAGGTATATGAGAATGAAAAAGATAAGGCATATAGTCAGAAAACTATATGCCTTATCTTTTCTCTTTTTAATTAGATTAATCGCGTCTTCCGCTTAAAGCAATCATTATATAGTATATCAATGTAGCAAGCGAACCTACAGCAGCTATCACATATGTATATGCAGCCCATTTCAATGCATCCTTTGCCATATCATGATTCCTTACGTTTGTTATTCCGGCATTGTTTAACCAAACCAAAGCTCGGCTACTTGCATTTATTTCTACAGGAAGAGTGATAAAACTGAATATGGTAGTCAAAGCAAAGAGTCCGATTCCAATCCAAATAAGAGAGGGAAATGTTTGTATCATAAATATCCCGGCCAGAATTACCCACATTACCCATTTGGAGGCGAAGCTGACAACAGGCACAAGAGTCGAGCGCATCTTTAAAGGGCCATAAGCGTATGCGTGCTGAACCGCATGTCCGCATTCATGGGCAGCTACGGCAGCGGCAGCAACGCTATTGCTGGCAAAGACTCCTTCACTGAGGTTTACGGTTTTGTTTTGAGGGTTATAATGGTCGGTCAGCATCCCGGGAGTAGAAATAACCTTCACATCATAAATGTTATTATCATGCAGCATTTTTAAGGCCACGTCTCGCCCCGTCATTCCACTATCGAGGGGTATAGTCGAATATTTCTTAAATTTGCTTTGCAGTACCTGAGAAACAATCATTCCTCCGACTCCTATCAATGCCAATAAAATCCAGCCTATAATCATAATATATATATTAAATGAATAATCATCTTTTCTGAATAAATAACAAAAAATATGCCAACCAGGTTGATTGACATATTCAGTTTATATAAAATAAAGGATTCTATCCGTTAATTCACATCCAAACGGGAAGGAATTGGCTATCTGCCTTTTATCTTCTCTCTATGGTTTGTTCTCTATCTGGCCCAATCGACACTATCTTGATCGGTACATTTAACTCCTTTTCGAGAAAAGCTACATACTCATTAAATTCAGCCGGAAATTCACTCTCTTTACGCATCTTTGTCATATCTACCTGCCAACCTTTCATTTCAACATAAACAGGTTTGATATCATCGCCAACCTCAAATGGAAAATCAGTCAGTCTTTCTCCATCTATTTCATAAGCAATACAGGCGTTAATGGTTTCGAATGTATCCAGTACATCGCTCTTCATCATGATCAGTTGAGTAGCTCCATCCACCATTATAGCATAACGCAGAGCAACTAGATCGATCCATCCGCAACGGCGGGGACGACCTGTTACTGATCCAAATTCGAAGCCGTATTCCCTTAGTTTATCGCCTGTTTCGTCAAAAAGCTCTGTAGGAAAAGGGCCACTGCCAACTCTGGTACAATAGGCTTTGAATATACCAAAGACTTCGCCTGTATTACCGGGCGAAATTCCCAACCCTGTACACGCTCCGGCAGAGATAGTATTGGAGGAAGTAACAAAAGGATAAGATCCGAAATCTATGTCGAGCATCGTGCCCTGTGCTCCTTCTGCCAAGATTTTCTTCCCATCCTTTATGGCATTGTTTATATAATGTTCACTGTCGATAAATGTAAACTCTTTTAGCTTTTCAACTCCTGCAAACCACTCTTTTTCTATTTCTGCTAAAGCAGTGGTATCAAAGCCATATTGCTTGAGTATGTTCAAATGCCTGTTTTTCGCTTTATTGTATCTTTCTTCAAAATTATAAAGCAAGTCGCCAACTCTTAATCCATTTCGGCTAATCTTATCGGTATAGGTCGGGCCAATGCCTTTTCCTGTGGTTCCTATTTTAGAATCGCCTTTTGCAGCCTCGTAACAAGCGTCTAATAAACGATGCGTTGGTAAAATAAGGTGTGCTTTTTTAGAAATCAAGAGACGTTTTTTCAGGTCATGTCCTGATGCCTCCAAAGCTTCTATTTCTCCTTTAAAGAGAGACGGATCAAGAACTACTCCGTTTCCTATGATGTTTATTTTATTCCCTTGGAAAATTCCGGAAGGGACAGAACGAAGGACATATTTCTTTCCCTCAAATTCTAAGGTGTGTCCGGCATTAGGCCCTCCCTGAAAACGGGCTATGATTTCATACGCAGGAGTTAGTACGTCTACTATCTTTCCTTTACCCTCATCACCCCATTGCAATCCTAGCAATACATCTACTTTCATTTCTTTTTGTTACGTGTATTTTTACTTTCTGTTATCTTATTATTCTTCTTTTCTTCTGCTTTTTTAGCACGTATGCATTTATTGCATATGCCATATATATACATGCTGTAATAGCTAATCTTAAAACGTTGAAGTTTCTTTTGCTGCGCAGGGGTAAACAGATTACTGTTCTTATATTCTTTCACATCCCCACAGCTAAGGCATATCAGATGATCGTGGTTATCATTACCATACGCCCTTTCATATTGAGAGACATTTGCTCCGAACTGGTGTTTTACTACTAATCCGCAATCCAGCAATAATTCGATTGTATTATAAAGTGTAGCCCGGCTTACCCTGAATGCAGATTCCTGCATTGAATTATACAAAGAGTCCATATCGAAATGCCCTTTCTTTGCATATATATGTTCTAAGATAGCATATCTTTCAGGCGTTTTGCGATGTTTATGCAAATTCAGATAATCTGTAAAATTATTTCGTACTAATTCCTTTAGTTTTGAATTATCCATGTATGTTATATCTCATCAGAGCAAAAATACATCTTTTTGATGAATATAAGGTTGTATTAGAAGAGAAATAACAAATAAAAAAAGAGAACTCTCCCGAGCTCTCTTTTCTGAAAGGAAATCAAAAAGAATATTAATAAATATTCAGGTTAGTTATATCTTCTGGTAGTGTAGTATACGTCTTTGCCTGAGTGGCTGCACTACCATATTTGTATTCTACTTCTTTTGTCTTAATTTGTCCGCCAAAGTCTTTCCATGTAATCTCAAAAGTCACCTTATCCCGTCCTTCCGTCTGATACGGAGTCAGATCAAAACTTACATACCCGTCTGCAGGATAATATTGAGGATCACCACTCTGATTATGACGAAACTCCAGTTTTACTACATCCTTATTTACAGACAGATCTTCTTCGTTTGAAATAAGGTTCAGCATATGAGCTGCATTACCTCCGGCATTATATCCGAATGATATATTAAGGAAACCTGCTGCTTCCCACATAGAATGAACCTTGATAGGATCATAGCCTATGCTATCTTGTTTTACCTTATCATCCTCGGCTATATAGATAGCACCTTTGGTAAGAACATCATAGAAACGGTAAAGTTGTATAGTATGCTCATATCCTTCTTTCTGCTCTTCTAGTACGGTATAGTAAATAATACCTCTCTCATATTTCGGATTTAGGTTCAGGTCGGCAGGATATTTCACCCACAATTTCTTTCCATTATCCAGTGTGAAATCATAACTGTTTCCACCTATTTCGTTTATTGTTACTAGCGAGGCCCAATAATTGTCCACAGGGTCAATGTCATCACTACAAGATGAATAGCCCAGGGTTATGGTCGATATTAATATTAGTCCTAATAATAATTTCATATACTTGTTCATAATTCTTTTACTCCTTTATTTACCTTAAAGTTTTAGTTTGTCTCATAATACCTATATTGATAAGATGCAATATCGATGCATGAAGTTGCATAATGATATCAAAAATAAATGTTAAAGTTTTAGCGTGATGAAGAAATCCTTTCCCAGAGCCGGGTTTCACCTTCTCTGTTGAAAAAAAAGTTTTAGTAATGAAGCACATTCTGTCTCTAAAATGCCTCCTTTGATCTCTGTCTTGGGGTGTAAGATCGCTGGGGAGAAGAGGGAGTATCCTCTTTTTTCATCCTTTGCCCCATATACGATTTTCGATATTTGCGACCATAACAGTCCACCTGCACACATCGGGCATGGCTCTAATGTTACATACAATGTGCAATCTGTGAGATACTTTCCTCCCAATACATTTGCAGCTGCAGTAATTGCCTGCATTTCGGCATGGGCTGTCACATCATTCAATGTTTCGGTCAGATTATGTGCCCGGGCAATAATCCTCCCCTGACAAACAATGACCGCGCCTACCGGAACCTCATTTTTTTCAAATGCCTGTTGAGCCTCATTCAGCGCCTGACGCATATAAAATTCATCATTCAGTATCGTTGTAGTCATCGGCGCATTTCGTTTTCTCCAAAAAGTGTGGGATAATCCTGATCCAGATTCTTAAGAATATGAGATATAATAGTTTCTCTGCACCAGCGGGAACGGTTAGCAATCTTATATTTCTTTATATAAGAAGATATGAGCGCATATTCTTCTTCATTGAGAGAGAACATGAGGTGTTTTGTACGATTGCTTTGTGTTCCTTTCTTTTTTGGTTTCATTGCCACAAAAATAAACACTTATCCCAAGATTTGAAAGGTTTTAGCAGAATATTATCTATTACTGTCTCAATCCCAGTCATAATCTTCAAAATTAATCCGTAACTGTATGGCCCCATTCCAGATAGGTTCCGCCTCTGCTTCGCTATTTTTCAATCCCAACCCTATCAGTCTCACTTTCGGGGTGATATCCACATTCTGCAAAAGTTCGAACCCCGTTTTATAGAACTCTTCATAGTCTGTAATATACTGGGGAAAAGTCTTACTTCTGGTAATTATTTTGAAGTCTGCATATTTTATCTTCAATGTGACAGTACGCCCCTTAAACTCCTTTTTCTTTATATCTTCAAAAGCATCTTTTGCTACAACGTCCAGTTCCAATGCCAGTTCATTCAGGTCGTCGATATCCCGGTCAAAAGTTGTCTCTGAACTAATAGATTTTCTTATACGCAAAGCTTCAACCGGACGGTCATCTATAGCACGTGCATTCTGATAATATATATATCCTGCCTTCCCAAAGTGGGTAACAAGTTCCTGCTCACTCTTTTGCTTCAGATCCCATCCGTTTTTTATACCCAGTTCGTGCATATGTTTTGCAGTCACTTTTCCCACGCCGAAGAATTGCTCTATAGAAAGAGATTCCACAAATTTCTCAGCTATTTTAGGCTTTACCACAAAGAGCCCGTTAGGCTTGTTATAATCAGAAGCGATTTTGGCCAGAAATTTATTGAACGACACTCCTGCTGAGGCTGTAAGTCCTGTAGCCTCATATATTTTCTGTTTTATTTCCTGTGCTATCTGAGTAGCGGATGGAATATCTTTAAGATTCTCGGTTACATCCAGAAAAGCCTCATCCAGCGAAAGAGGTTCTACGATGTCAGTGTATTCGTGGAATATTTCCATTATTTGTCTCGATACTCCTTTATAAACATTGAAACGGGCAGGAACAAATATCAGATGCGGACATTTTCGCAAAGCTGTTTTCGATGCCATTGCAGAGCGGACTCCATACCGGCGCGATTCATAGCTGGCAGCAGCTACAACACCTCGCGCACCCGAATATCCTACCGCCAGAGGTTTCCCTCTGTACTCAGGATTATCGCGTTGCTCGATGGATGCATAAAACGCATCCATGTCTATATGGATTATTTTCCGCATAATACAAATTTAATCATTACCCCTAAAGGGTGCAAAAATCAATTCTTTAAATAATCATATCAAATAGTTAAACATAAAAAATATAAATATCCGCTATATTTATCCGTTTTTATAATAGTGCACTCTTTTTGAAAGAGGGATCAGTTCGTATTTTAACTAAAAGGTAACAATCAACGATCGCCGAAGCGAAGGCGAGGCAAAGGTTACACTTTTCTCGCTTTCCATTTTCAATTGTCAACTTTGGCTCCGCCGATTTTCAATTCAACTGATTAAAACTATAGATAAATAACTTTAAAAATAATTGAATTATCCAATATAACCTCTAATAAAACTCTATGAGAATGAAAAAAATGCACTCCCTCTTTCTTATTATCTTGATGCTGATATCATATTCTTCAGTACCTATATTTGCCGGAATCGGTATTACGAATTTACGTACCGAGATGAAAACAAATCCGATTGGAATAGATATTCAGAATCCCCGGCTGATGTGGCAAATTGAATCCAACCAGTCAAATATAAATCAGATTGCTTACCAAATACTAGTAGCCGAATCTGTCAAAGACCTGAACAGTGAGCAAAACTTGTCTTGGAATTCAGGCAAAGTTTCATCATCAAGTTCCATATTCATTCCATACGAAGGAAAGCAATTGCAGTCGCGTAAGACATATTACTGGAAAGTAAAAGTGTGGACAAGCAAGGGCGAATCTTCGTGGAGTAAAGTCAATACATGGACAATGGCTCTTACCGATGAAAAAGACTGGGCTGCAAAATGGATCGGTCTCGATAAATCGATGAACGAAGGTGACCGTCTGGAAGGGGAAACAAGATTGACAGCCAGATATCTGCGTAAAGAATTTCAGATTCCGTCACAGATCAAAGAAGCCAAAGTATATATAACAGGTTTAGGTTTCTATGAATGTTATATCAATGGGAAGAAAGTAGGCGATGATGTATTTGCACCTACTGCAACCGATTATACCAAGCATGTTAATTATAATGTGTACGATGTGACAGACCTGTTATCAAACGGACAAAATACAATCGGTGTTATTCTGGGAAATGGGCGATACTTTTCGATGCGTCTGGGAAGAGGAGTCAGGCATTTCGGCTTCCCTAAAATGCTGGCACAACTGGAAATAACAGATAAAAACGGAAAAACGACTATCATAAACAGTGACCAGACATGGAAGATAACCACCAACGGCCCCATCATAGCCAATAACGAATTTGACGGAGAAGAGTTCAATGCCAATCTTGAATTGAAAGGCTGGGCTAATAATGGCTATAATGATAATTCATGGATACAGGCAAATCTTGTAGATGCTCCCGGAGGGAAACTAATCTCTCAACGGAATCCGAATATTCAGGTAATGAAGGAATTGAAACCAATCGGAATAAAAGAAACTTCCAGAGGAACATACATACTCGATATGGGGCAAAATATGGTAGGCTGGCTTGCTGTAAAACTGAAAGGGAAAAAAGACAAACCGGTCAAAATGGTCTTTGCCGAATCATTAAAAGATGGGAATGATGAATTATATATGGCTAACCTTCGCTCTGCAAAAGTGACGGATATATATACGCCTGACAAAGACGGGGAGTTTTCGTGGGAACCAAAGTTTACTTATCACGGATTCCGTTTTATGGAAATCAGCGGACTGGATTATAAGCCGACAATCAGCGATTTTGTAGGGAAAGTGATTTATGACCGGATGGATGATATGGGTACATTCGAAACATCCAACGAAACAATAAACCAAATATTCCATAATGCTTATTGGGGTATCATCGGCAATTACCGTAGCATGCCGACCGACTGCCCTCAACGCGATGAGCGGATGGGCTGGCTTGGCGACCGTGCTATGGGTTGCGTAGGAGAAAGCTTTTTAGTGGAGAATGCTTTATTATATGATAAATGGGTAAATGATATAAGGGACTCCCAGCATGAAGGAGGAAGCCTTCCGGATGTATCACCCGACTATTGGGATGTAAGGACTGAAAACGTCACATGGCCGTCAGCTTATATATTCGCCATTAATATGTTATATGAACAATATGGGGATACAAGGCCGATAAAGGAACACTACCCATCGATGAAGAAATGGATAAATCATATGACATCCAATTACATGACCGACTATATACTCACAAAAGATAATTTTGGAGACTGGTGTATGCCTCCCGAAAGGCAGGAGTTGATACACTCGGAAGATCCGGCGCGCAAAACCGATGGAGCAATACTCAGTACTACATTCTTCTACCGTTTGCTAAACCTGATGAGCAAATACGCTGCAATGAACGGTTATTCTTCAGATCAAAGAGAATTTGACGATCTGGCTCTTAAGATGAAGAATGCATACAATGAAAAGTATCTTAATAAAACCACCGGGCAATATGGCAACAATACAGTCACAGCCAATATATTATCGCTGATGATGGGGCTTACTCCTCCCGAATATGAGGAAAAGGTCTTTGCGAATGTCATTGAAAAAACGAAAGGGGAATTTAACAGCCATGTCAGTACAGGACTTGTGGGTATTCAGTACCTGATGAGAGGATTGACCAAATATGGTCGGGCTGATCTGGCATATAAGATTGCGACTAACCGCACGTATCCGAGCTGGGGATATATGATAGAAAATGATGCCACTACCATATGGGAACTATGGAACGGAAATACAGCTGATCCGGCGATGAATTCCCATAACCATGTTATGCTTTTGGGCGACCTGCTTACATGGTATTATGAATCGCTGGCAGGCATAAGTACAGATAAGGATGTTGTGGGCTTTAAGAAAATCAACATGAAACCGATTTTTCCTGTAGGGTTAGACTTTGTTAAAGCATCTTATAATTCGATTTATGGCAAAATATACAGCGAATGGAGAAGAAGTAATAATGAAATAAAATGGGATATAGAGATTCCGGCAAATACAAGTGCTGAGGTTGCATTACCAAAAGGAATGATCCTGAAAAATGCAAATAAGATTAAAGGATTGAAAAAAGAAGATGACTCTTTTACTTTGCCTTCAGGTAAGTATACATTGCTGATTAGTTATTGATTCAATCGATAACTGAGTTTAGCTGTTGGATTATTTATACTGCGTTCAATTTGATTCCGCGCAATATAAATAATCCAACAGCTATTTCATATTACCCATAGAACTAGTGATGTGAGTTTCACTCGTTTGCCACACATTTCCTTGAAAATATATATAATAATAGATCATTAGTCGTTTAAACACTTGTTTAATAAAATATTCTTCTTTACCTTTGCGGTTAAACAACTGTTTAGAACATATGTTTAATCAAGTAGATTCTTTAGAAGTAAAAGATAAAATATTAAAAGAGGCACAGACTTTATTTATAAAGAATGGCTTTAAAGGTACCAGTGTGAGGGATATAGCCAAAGCATCGGGAACCAATGTGGCAATGGTAAACTACTATTTTCAGTCGAAATATAATTTGTTTGAAATCATTTTTGAAGATGCGTTGGACGTACTTATCAAAAGAGTATTCGAAACAATCACTTCCGACCGCCCTATCTTCGAACTAATCGAGATATGGATACATACCTATTACGAAATACTATTCGAATATCCGCAAATTGCGGCATTTATACTCAACGAAGTGAGCCTGAACCCTCAGGGATTGACGCAACGGATAAAGAAACGAAATCCATATAGCGCTTTCAGTACAATAGCCGCCCGCATTGAAGAAGAAGCTAAAAAGGGAGTGATAAGAGAAACTCCTGCGGCCGATTTTCTATTAAATATTCTATCATTATGTATGTTTCCGTTCATGTTCGGCAATCTGGCCATGACATTGATGGAAATACCGCGCAATATATATGATGAACTGATAGCCAATCATGAAAAGTATGTAATAGAATTCACAATAAACGCACTAAAGCCTTGTAAATAAAGAGTTAAACATCTAACACTGCTACAAATGAATATGATACAACAATATAAAATGGGAATCGATGTGGGCTCTACCACTGTCAAGATCGTTATTGTTGACTCAACTTCCCAAATTGTATACAAAACATATAAAAGACATCAGGCTAACATACAGCAGACGCTGGTTACCGAACTTCAGGAAGCATCGAAACAATATCCCGATCCACAATTTACTATCAATATATCCGGATCGGCCGGAATGGGAATAGGCGAACGGTTCGGCATCCCCTTTGTACAGGAGGTTGTTGCCGCTGTCGAAGTGGTTAAAAATGTTTATCCTGCTGCCCATACATTAATAGATCTGGGTGGAGAAGACGCTAAAATGGTATTCTTCAGTGAAGGACGTCACCCTGATATTCGTATGAATGGAAGCTGTGCAGGAGGAACAGGAGCTTTTATCGACCAGATGGCCAGCCTGATGAATATTTCATTAGATGATCTTGGCGAACAGGCCCTTCATTACGATAAAATATATCCTATAGCTTCGCGTTGCGGCGTGTTTGCAAAGACTGACGTACAAAATCTGATCAGCCGTAATATTCCTACGCCTGACATCTCTGCATCTATACTTCATGCCGTGGCATTGCAATCGGTGACTACCTTGTCCCGCGGCTGCGATGTGATCCCAAAAGTGATTTGCATTGGAGGCCCTCTTACCTTTATTCCGGCTTTACGTAATGCGTTTCGTAATGTTCTCGAAATTCAGGATTCGGATATTATAGTACCCGAAAACGGTGAATATTTTCCTGCATGGGGTGCAGCATTATATGAAAATGAGAATAAGGAGATTGTCAACCTGGAGCAGTTAATCGAAAAACTTTCCCAAACCACATCTTCAAATCATGCCGATGCCCTTCCCGCATTATTCAACGATGAACTGGAGTATATAGAATGGGATGCCAACCGCAATGTAAAAACGTTGAAGTTTAAAGAACTGGGAACAGATAAATATGTAGAATGTTTTCTTGGTATCGACTCGGGTTCCACTACATCTAAAATTGTAGTGATGGATACCGAAGCCAATATTATATATAAATTTTATGGCAACAACGAAGGTAATCCACTCAAGAAAGTAATGGAAGGATTATCCCTATTTTATAAAGAGGCTGAAGAGAAAGGAGTAACAATAAAATTCCTTTCTTCTGCTGCCACAGGCTATGGTGAAGATCTGATGAAATCGGCATTAGGGCTTGATTATGGCATTGTAGAAACCATCGCCCATCTTTCGGGCGCACAATATGTGGATCCGGATGTTTCTTTTGTCCTCGACATTGGCGGACAGGATATCAAGTCCATCTTTATAAGCAATGGTGTCATATCTAATATAGAATTGAATGAGGCATGTTCGGCAGGCTGCGGTTCTTTCTTGCAGAACTTTGCCACTACTATGAATATGACATTGGCCGATTTTACCCGCTCTGCCTGTCTGGCAAAATATCCGAGCGACCTCGGTTCGCGTTGTACAGTGTTTATGAACTCGAAGGTAAAGCAATCTCTTCGTGAGAATGCCGGTAATGACGACATTGCAGCAGGATTGGCTTACTCCGTAGTGAAGAACTGCCTGTTCAAGGTACTCAAAATATCTAACCTTAACTTATTAGGTGATCATATAGTCGTTCAGGGAGGTACTTTCCGAAACGATGCGGTTTACCGCGCATTGGAGATGCTATCAGAGAAGAATGTCAGTTCCACCGATCACCCCGAACTGATGGGAGCATTAGGTGCTGCGCTCTATTCGCAACGCCTGTGGGAAAAGACACAAGCAAAAACCTCCTTTGCTGGAGAAAAAGCATTATTCGATATAAGTACAATAGATACAAAAGAACTAATCTGTAAAGGTTGTACAAATATATGTTCAGTACTTCGTTTCCGCTTCGATAATGGTAATACAAGCTATGCCGGAAACAAGTGCGAAAAAGTGTTTTTTAATAAGAACATTGAGCGCAAAGAGGGGTATAATGCATTCGACAGGAAAAATGATATTCTTTTCAGCCAGCCTGTCAAAGCCGAGAACATTGAAAAAGGCAAGACAATCGGCATACCGCGTGTATTGAATATGTTCGATAACTATCCTTTCTGGCATACATTATTATCAGAATGCGGCTTTAATGTGAGGCTTTCGCCCGAATCAACCTTCCCTCTCTATCAAAAAGGTGTGGGAGGTGTTATGTCTGACAATATATGTTTCCCTGCTAAATTGGTGCATGGTCATATTCTTGCCCTCATCGAACAAAAAGTCGACAGGATATTTTACCCGATTGTTCCTAAAGAAGAAAAGGAATTCGGGCAGGCATCCAATTCATTCAATTGTCCTGTAGTTAGTGGTTACCCTGATGTTATCAGAAGTTCAGTCGATCCGTTTGCACGGCATAATATCCCGTATGATACACCTGTAATTACGTTCAGTAGTGATAAAGCTTTAGCTAAAGGTTGTTATAACTACCTGTCAGGCTTAAATATATCCAAGACTATATTTGAAAAGGCATTTCAGAAAGCACTGGAAGTAAAAAACAATTTGCGTGAAGACTTATACGATTACCAAAAAGAGCTGCTGGATAAAGCATTAGAAACAGGCGAACTTACCTTTGTGGTTGCCGGACGACCTTATCATACCGATCCGCTGATCCATCAGAAAGTTGGACAAATCCTTTCCGATCTGGGGGTTATGGTTCTTACGGACGACGTTTTCCGCAAACCGGAAAGTCACGGTTTCGGCAAATTGAATATCATCTCTCAATGGTCTTATCCCAACCGTGTGGTACAGGCCGCTATGGAAGTTGCCAAACTTCCTCAAAATATCCAGCTTATTCAATTAAACTCTTTCGGTTGCGGGCCGGACTCGTTCTTTATGGACGAAACCCGCGATATACTGAAAGCTGTGGGCAAAAATATCACAGTCCTTCGTATCGATGAGATTGCCAGCCCGGGTTCGATCCGTTTGCGTCTACGCTCTTTGGTCGAATCATTGAAAGCAGTCAAAAACCTTGAGGTGGATATTTCTACAGAATACAAAGGCTATACTGTACCATATAAGAAGGCGAAGGATGGCCATAAAACAATTCTTGTACCTTGGCTTTGCGACTTTATATCCCCATTTGCTCCTGCACTTGGTGAACTGTTGGGGCTGAAAGTAGAAAATCTTCCAAAATCGAATAAACTGTCTGCTGATTTAGGGCTCATGTATGGCAACAATGAAGTTTGTTATCCGTCCACACTAGTCCTGGGAGATATTATCGGTGCATTGCAATCCGGCAACTATGATGTGAAAGATATTGTGCTGGCTATTACTCAGACGGGAGGGCAATGCCGTGCGACCAATTATATTGCACAAATAAAAACAGGGCTGCTAAATGCCGGATTCAATGATATTCCTGTTATTGCATTAAGCTCCGGGGAAACCTATCAAAACGGAGAAAGCGAATTCTCTCTGGAATGGAAAAAAATAGCAAAACTAGTTATTCCGGTCGTTCTTTATGGTGACGGCCTGCAACAAATGCACGGGGCTATATCTGTCCGCGAAAAGAAAGCCGGAGCATCACAGGATGTTTTCGATTTCTATATCGAGCGTGGCATAGATGCTGTCAGGGCAAAAGATCCAAAAACATTGTTCCGCCTATTAAAAGAAGCTGTAGCGGATTTCAACAATGTACCGATTTATAATAAAGATTACTCTAAGGTGGGCTTAATCGGAGAGATATTTGTTAAATATAATAACTATGCTCAGGCACATATCTCAGAATGGCTGCGCTCGAAGAATGTGGAAGTTTCTACTCCTCCGCTACTCGACTTCCTAATGCAATTCTTTGTAAACAGCAAGGTGAATGTAGAAAACGGATTGGCAGAGGAAACCATCTTTTCCAAGACATTGAAACCCCTTATCTGGCATTACATTAATGGCAAGGTGAAAAAATCGGAGAAGATACTAAGTAAATTTAAATTCTACGAGGCATCCGAATCTATATATGCCAAAGCTGAGGCTGCATCTGAGGTGTTAAGCCTTTCCAATCAGTTTGGTGAGGGCTGGCTGATACCGGGTGAGATTGCCCACTATGCACGCAAAGGGGTGAACAAAGTTGTTTGTCTGCAACCGTTCGGGTGTATTGCCAATCACATTGTGGCTAAAGGCGTGGAAAAACGGATGAAAGAAATCTATCCGCATATGAATATTCTTTACCTCGATATCGATGGTGGTATAGCGGAAGTCAATCTGCAAAATCGGTTGCATTTTATGATATAACATTCCCTCAGCAAACTTGAACTTGTTCACAGAAAAATAGACAACCACTGAAAAACAATAAAAATAGCCCGTCTTGAATTATAAGAAAATTCAATGACGGGCTACTTTTGCTTCAAATTCATTAAACCGAATTTACGTCTGATAAACCAATTACAATCTTATTACCCAAAACACTATTATCTATTCTTATTCTTATTATCGGATTGAGAAGGCTTTTGCCCATTTGCATTCTTCTGATTCGAAGACTCTTGACTATTATTATTTTTGTTCTTATCCTTATTTGTATCTACCCAAACATTCGTATTAGACTTACTGGTATTGTACTTAGTATCTGTACTATATCGAATGGGATTCTGGGTTTTATCACCTTTATAATTCGAATATTCTTTTTTATGTTTTTTATTCTGAATCCAGGGTTGAGAATCATTGATAACAACTTTGTATAGATTGTATAAATCATATTTTCTATACTTATCCGGCAAATATTTATTCGAAACCCATTTTCCTCCTGAAGAATAATAAAACAGCGAATTGTCGACGTCAAAATAAATATCAAGATCAGGAAAATAGTAATAACCAACATAATCATATCCTTCCGGTCCCCAGGCAGGCTGTTTATTTACGTTAATGTTTATGTTTACATTTATATTCTGAGCTGTCGATAAATTATACAGTCCACTTGTAGTCAATATAGCTAATATCAGAATTAACTTTTTCATAATTTCCAAGTTTTTAAAGTTTGTAACTTTGTATTTCAAAAGTAGATATTGGAAATTACTATGACAACGATAATCGACAGAATGCCAAATTTAATCGACAGAATTTCGATATATCATTTATTAAGGCTAATATAATATTTTCGTATTGATAAAAGGGAACAGGCAGGTTAACTCAGCGACTCTATAAGCTGGTGTACAATAGGGATCAGTAAGGCTGTCATTACCCCCATCAGCCCGATTGCCAGTCCGCTGAGCGCACCTTCTATTACTCCCATCTCCATTGCTTTGGCTGTACCCACACCATGTGCTGAAGCTCCCATAGCCAGACCTTTGGCTACGCTGCTCTTTATTCCGAGAAGGCGAAGTATCGGAGGCCCCACAATACTACCGAAAATACCGCAGAATAAAACAATAATGGCTGTAAGTGAAACATTCCCTCCTGATTGCTCGGCGATACTCATTGCTATTGGAGTGGTAACCGATTTTGGTTCGAGGCTACGGATCAGAATTTCGTCTGCTCCGGTTATTTTGGCAAGTACGATAACGCTGATTACTCCGACCAGGCTGCCAATAAAAATGGAAGTAAGTATAGACATTACATTTCCACGCAGATACTCCAATTGCTCATACAATATATAACCTAGTGCCACAACTGAAGGCCCCAGCATAAAACTCACAAACTGACTGCCTTGCTCAAAGGTTTCGTAGCTGATTCCTGAAATCTTGAGGAAAGCGATAATAATAACAATAGCTATGATAAGCGGATGGAGCAGTCCTAATTTTGTTTTCTTGAATACCCATTGGCCAAACAGGTAGCTGCCAAAAATGAGTAATAAAATAAATTCTGTAGATTCGAATAACGCTTTCATTGCTTTTTCTTTTCCATTTGTTGTTGAATGATGGCTACTACTGCGATTACCAATATTGTACTCACAGAGCATACAATTAGTATCGACATCCAGAATTTACTGATGAGACCATAAGAACCTAACAGGCCTGCTCCGGCAGGAATGAAGAAGATAGCCATATTGCGGGTAAATGCATTGGCCACATCTTTTACCCTGTCGGGATCGAAAAGTTTGAAGTAAAGACTGAGGAATAACAACATCATCCCGATGATACTTCCCGGCACAAATTCATTGATCAGATAACTGATCCCTTGTCCGATAAAATAAAATACAAGAATGATAAAAATACCTTTCACCATTTTCATATGTGCACTGTTTTACAGATACATATACCAAACAAATATACTTCCAGAGTAATATCCATTCAGTACTGATAACCTTCTAATTAACCCGGTGCAAAGGTATACGATTATATTGGTATTTTAATCAATAAGAAGATCAAATTACAAGTCTGTATTCACTAATATTTTATCAGATGGACGAACAAATAAGAATGTCTCTGTGTTAAATTAAAATAAATGCATTCGAATATTTTGATCGAAAACTTTGAAATACATTGCTAAACCAGAGACCTATATAATTCTAATTTAAATTGAATGATATGAAAAAATTATTTCTTATAGCAGCTATTGCAGTTTTCTCCTTTGGTGCGTATGCCCAAACGGGAACAATGGAAATTATGCCTAAGCTTGGCTATCAAACAGAGTTTAAGAGAGCACTTCTGGGTGTTGAAGGGCGTTATTATTTAGATAATAATATCCGGTTAGCTCCGGATGTATCAGTTCTCTTTCCTAACAACAGGATTACCGGTCTGGATGTGAATCTGAATGTTCATTACACGATTCCTCTGGGTAATGATTTTACATTCTATCCTTTGGTAGGAGGAGCTATGCTTAACAACAGATGGAGCCCGAAAGAAGGGGATGCTAACAGTTGGACAGACTTCGGCCTCAGTGTAGGAGCAGGTATCCAGTATCAGCTTTATGGTTATGGCTATCTAAACTTTGAATTCAGATATACTATCATTGAAGGTAAAGATCCTGCATATTTTATGTTGGGCTATGCCATCCGATTGTAATCAGGAGATTGAAAGAGTGATAAGAGGGTTATCCGACAAATAGGGATAACTCTCTTTTTTTATAAGTAATTTATATAACCCTCACTTAGCTATCGAGAATATCTATTGTCTATATTTTGATTTTAATTATTTGTTTATCAGAAGGCTATTATATATTAGACAATAATGTTCGTTATTTTTTAACAAAAACCCATTAAAAACCATAACTTTGTTAATGGTAAATATATGATAGCTTAAATCTTTTTTACTATTAACTTGTTTACTAAGTATAAAAATCACAAACAATTAGATAATAAATATGAAAATAGGATTCGTAGGATTAGGAAAAATGGGCGGGAAAATGGTAGAACGCCTGTTAAATTATGGACATGAAGTCGTTGTTTATAACCTTACCCGGAAGGAAGTGGATGAGGCCGCCGCCAAAGGGGCAATCCCATCATCTGATTTAAAAGATCTGGTAAGTAAATTAGGTGAGCGTAAATTGGTTTGGTTAATGGTTCCTGCCGGAAAGCCCGTTGATCAAAATATAGCAGAATTACTGACATTACTAAAACCAAATGACATCATTGTCGATGGGGGTAACAGCTATTGGCGCGAGACTGTAGAGAGAGGTAATAAAATAAAAGAGAAAGGTATTCATTATATAGACTGTGGAACCAGCGGCGGAGTCTGGGGGCTTCAGAACGGTTATTGCCTGATGTATGGAGGCGATAAAGAAGCATGTGACTTTGCAGAGCCTATTTTTAAAAGCCTTGCTCCTGAAAATGGTTATATGCGCTGTGGAGAGAGCGGAGCCGGACATATGGTGAAGATGGTACATAATGGTATCGAATACGGAATGATGCAGGCTTATGCCGAAGGCTTCGAAATAATGAAAAGTTCGCCGTATGATGTTGATCTGGAAAAGATATCCCGTGTTTGGATGCAGGGATCTGTAGTACGTTCATGGTTGCTTGAGTTGATAGGGAATGCACTGGAAGGAAACGAAAATCTGGATGGAATAAAAGATTATGTGTCAGATAGTGGCGAAGGCAGATGGACTGTGCAGACTGCCATAGACTTTGATGTTCCGGCACATGTTATAACAGCGTCACTATTTACCCGGTTCGAGTCCAGACAGGAATCTTCTTATGCAATGAAACTGCTTGCAGCTATGAGAAATCAGTTTGGCGGACATGAGATAAAGAAAGAATGATCTATTCTTCCTTAGGAGATATTTTATGGAAAGTGAACGGGTAAAGCTGAAAAGTCTTTCATCTTTTTATGTTTGATTTATCTATAGTATATCAATGAGCTAATTTGCAAATTAGCATATTAGCAAATGATGTAAAACGAAGTGAAAAGTACTCTTTGAAAAAAATGAAGAAAAGTGTAACCTTTGCCTCGCCTTCGCTTCGGCGATCGTTGATTGTTACTTTTTAGTTAAAATGTAGGGGCAATCCCTTGTGGTTGCCCGGATACATGACGAAGCGGGCAGGGACAAGCCACTGCCCCTACAAAGGGGAAATAAAAAGGCTAAGGACTAACGGCTATCAGCTAATGGCTGAATAGTGTTGCTTCTGTTACCTTTCAGTTAAAATTGATGTTGTCATACTGAGGAACGAAGCATCTCGTATCTCTGAGGGGTCAAGATCCTTCCTGTTGTCAGGATGACAGAGAGAAAATAAAAAAGCTAAGAGCTAACGGCTATCAGCTAATAGCCAAAAGTGTTACCTTTGTTACCTTTTAGTTAAAATACTTGTAAACTCATATTGGTTATATACCGATTAGAATGACATATTAAAAGAAAACAATTCCTCTCTTTCAGAGAGTAAAAGGAGGAGCTAATGAGACCAAAACAAATAAAAGATCAGGCCCTTATTATATTTGGAGCATCTGGGGATCTGACGTACAGGAAACTGATACCTGCGGTGTTTGACTTATATAAGCAAAAGTCCTTGCCTCAGAATTTTGCTGTGCTGGGAGTTGCCCGAAGCCCTTTCACTGACGATACGTTCAGAGATAAGATGAAAGATGGGATCAGAAAATTCTCATCAACAAAAGATATTACAGATGAGGAGATAAATACATTCTGTCAGATGCTTTTTTACCTATCTATAAATACAGATGAAGGAAAAGATTATTCTGAACTGAAAGATAGGCTGGAACTGCTGGACAAAGAAAACAATACAGCAGGAAATTATATATTTTACCTGTCAACGCCTCCGGCTATGTATCCCCTTATTCCAAAATTTCTGGCTGAACAAGGGCTTAATAAGGAGGATGGAAATTTCAGACGGGTTATTATAGAAAAGCCTTTTGGCACAAGCCTGAAATCTGCAATAGAATTGAATGCCTCATTAAGAGAGGACTATGACGAGGATCAGATTTACCGGATAGATCACTATCTGGGAAAAGAAACGGTGCAAAACATGCTGGTAACCCGTTTTGCCAATGGGATTTATGAGCCATTGTGGAACAGGAACTATATCCATCATGTAGAGATAACCGCTGCTGAAAGCATAGGCGTGGAAAACCGGGGAAGTTATTATGACCATTCTGGTGCAATGAGGGATATGGTACAAAACCACTTGTTACAGCTTCTTGCATTGGTAGCAATGGAACCTCCAATGGCAATAGGATCGGAGGCAATCAGGAATGAGAAACTTAAGGTTTTCCAGGCTTTACGCCCTCTGTCAGATGAAGACTTATTTAAGAATGTTCTCCGCGGACAATATACAGCTTCAAATATAAAGGGGAAGTATACAAAAGGGTACCGGGAAGAAAAAGATATAGCTCCCGATTCGCGTACAGAGACCTATCTGGCGATGAAACTCTATATCGATAACTGGCGATGGGGAGATGTCCCATTCTATGTCCGTACCGGAAAATGCTTACCGACAAGGGTGTCAGAGATTGTCATACATTTCAAGCCTGCTCCTCAGAAACTATTTCCCGAGACAGTAGATTTTAGGAATGATGATAACCAGTTAGTCATACGGATTCAACCGGATGAAGGACTATTGCTGAAAACAAAAATGAAAGTTCCGGGTAGTGGCTATCAGGTAAAGACGGTGAATATGGATTTCCATTATTCTCAGTTACAGGATACTTATTTGCCTGAAGCATATGAGCGGTTGTTACTGGATTGTATGACAGGTGATTCCACACTTTATATTCGTGGCGATGCATTGGAAGCCACATGGAAATTTGTACAACCTGTTTTAGATTTTTGGGATAAGAATCCGGACGCGCCTCTTCATGGTTATCCGGCAGGTTCATGGGGGCCGGCATCTGCCGACGACCTCATTGAAGAGGAAAACCTTACATGGCGTTATCCTTGTAAGAACTTATCTGACGATGGTATATATTGTGAATTATGATAAAAGAAGAAGTAAACATTTACGCGGATAAGACGTCATTAAGCAAAGGCTTCACTGATTTCTTGCTGAAACTGATGGATGTATATCCACACATGAATCTCGCCCTTTCGGGGGGAACTACGCCCAAAGTCATTTTTGATTATTGGGCCGAAAATTGTAAGGATCTTATAGACTGGGAGCGGATTTCTTTCTTCTGGGGAGATGAAAGATGTGTTCCGCCGGAAAATGTGATGAATAACTTTGGAATGACAAAGGATCATCTTTTTGATAAAGTTCCCAACATCACTTCTAATAGTATTTATAGAATCCATGGCGAGAACGAACCGGAAGAAGAAGCTCAATGGTATAGCAGGATATTAACAGCAAAATTGTTGCAACGTAAAGGTATGCCTAGTTTTGAGGTTGTAATGTTGGGCTTGGGCGACGATGGTCATACTGTTTCCATTTTTCCTCAGGAAATCGACCTATGGGATGCTAAAGAAACTTGTGTTGTTGGAGAACATCCCGAATCTCATATGAAACGCGTAACTATAACAGGTAGTGTGGTAAATAACGCACAATATGTTGTATTTCTTGCAACAGGGGCGAATAAAGCAGAAAAAGTACGGGATATAATTAAAAGCAGAAAAGAATTTGTGGATAAATATCCGGCTGCACGTGTTGATCCAAATAAAGGCTATATATATTGGTTTCTGGATGAGGAGGCAGCAAGTCTCCTTTAAGTAATCAATAATACAAGGATATCTGTTCATTTTTGTATTGCTTATTATGTTCTATCTCATGTTATCTTTCAGATAATGTGATTTGAATTTGAGTTCCAAAAATAAGGTTTATATATTTGGAACTATATGTGTATATATTTTCCATGTATTGAACTCATTCAGTAATTCCCCCTCCGGTTGGTATACGATGTTAATCATAAAAGATTCAAACAGATTCTCTTTCGGGTTGTCATGATATCAAAATTGTTGTAGATTTGGACATACTAAAACAAAGAGTATTGAAATTCGTTAACTATTAATAAGTCACCCCAAAAATCAAATGTATGATTATTATATTATCACCTGCTAAGTTACAAGACTTTGATACTCCAATAGTCATTGAAAAGACTACAAAGCCATTGTATGAAAAGGAGGCGAAAACGTTATACAAGTCTCTGGAAGGAGCTACACAAAACGAAATAGCACAGTTAATGAATATAAATCCTCAGTTGGCCAGTCATGTATACCAATATATACATGCTTTTCCTCTTAACAGAACCCCAGAGAGACAGGCTATATTTGCTTATAATGGAATTGCATATCAGGGCTTAGCTGCCAAGAGCTTCGATAAGGAAGATTTAGATTTTGCACAAAAACATCTGGTACATATTTCAGGGTTATATGGAGTTTTGAGACCTTTGGATCTGATAAAGCCGTATAGGCTGGAAATGCAAATCCCGCTCGATAACGACAAAGGAAAGAATCTGTATGAGTTTTGGACAGAAACGGTTAGTAAATATCTGGCAAAAGAAATGAAAGCCGATGATAATATCTTAATCAACTTGGCATCTAAAGAATATTTCAAGGTTGTGGATAAAAAACTTCTGCCTAAAGGTCATATGATAATAACCCCTATCTTTAAGCAACAAACAAGTAAAGGATATAAACAAATTGTAGTGTATGCAAAAAAAGCCAGGGGAATGATGAGCCGTTATATAATTAAGCACCAATTGACAGATGTAAATCATATAAAGGCATTTGATACTGAAGGTTATACTTTTTCAGAACAATTGTCTAATGATAGAGAGTGGGTGTTTGTCAGATAAGTAATAATGAATATATAGAAATAAATAAGGATGTATTATCAACATACTTTGCCCAATGGCCTGCGTATAGTGCATATGCCTGTTGAAGGTGCAGTGTCATATTGTGGTTTTATTGTAAATGCAGGGACCAGGGACGAGAACTCAGATGAACATGGTATGGCTCATTTTGTTGAACATATGCTCTTTAAAGGTACTATGAAGCGCCGTTCACATCATATTATAAACCGGATGGAAAATGTGGGAGGAGAGTTGAATGCATATACTAATAAGGAGGAAACTGTTATATATTCGATCTTTTTGCATGAACATTTTCAACGGGCTGTGGAACTTCTTTCCGATATTACATTTCACTCCCGGTTTCCACAACATGAAATAGAAAAAGAGACAGAAGTCATAATTGATGAAATTCATTCATACGAAGATAGTCCATCCGAATTGATTTTCGATGAATTTGAGAATATGATCTTTGATGGTTCACAGTTAGGGCATAATATATTAGGTAGTCCTGAGTCATTAATGGATTTTAATAAGGAGAAAACGATAAGTTTTGTAACAAAGCATTACATTCCTTCCAACATCGTATTCTTTTCAGTCGGCTGTACGCAGTTTACCAAGGTTAAGTATTATATAGAAAAATATTTATCAGAGTTGCCTATTATGGAGGTTTCTAGTGGGAGAGAGGCTCCTGTTGAAATTCCAATTATACATCGGTCAGAGAAGAAAGACACATCACAGGTGCATGCCCTGATAGGCTGCCGTTCATATTCTTTACATCATCCTGAACGAAAGATTCTTGATCTATTGAATAATATACTGGGTGGGCCGGGAATGAATAGCCGACTGAATATTTCCATGAGGGAAAAAAAAGGGTATGTATATAGTGTGGACTCCACAGTTACTCCATATAGTGACAGTGGGGTAACTTCGATATACTTTGGATGTGATAAAAAGAATGCACAAGCGTGTATCGGATTAGTATATAAAGAACTGAAACGGCTGAGCGACAATAAACTTACGGGTAGCCAACTGGCTACTGCCAAAAAACAAATGATGGGGCAGATTGCTGTTATGAATGATAATAAAGAGCATTTATCTCTATCTTTGGCTAAGAGTTTTTTACACTATAATCATTATAATAACTTAGATGAGGTATTCAGGAAAATAGATTCTGTATCTGCTACGGATATATTGGATGTCGCTAATGAAATTTTTGATCAAAAAAGAATGTTCCATCTATTATATGATTAATTCTTTTAACTTTGTGTTTATTATAATAGCTTATGAAAACCGTCTATAAAATATTACTACTTAGCTGCCTTTTTATCGTTGCCACTATGGGTGCAAATGCCCAGTTTGCCAAAAAGCGTTTTTCTACGGATATACATATTGGACTTAATTTTGCCGAGATGGATATCAAGCAATTGAATGAAGATAATAAAATGGTGGGAGCAAATATGTATAAGCAGCCTAAATTGGGTATGAGTATTGGAATGAATTTTAATTATAAGATTTTGTATAATATTCAGTTACAGACAGGCTTCTTCGTTACAAAGAAAGGACTTAAGCAAGATGAAGAGACAAATCCGAATAGTGGAACAGGTACTCAATATACAGTTGTGAAGAAAAGTCATACTGCTGCTAACTATATGCAAATCCCCCTATGTATTGGTTTTGAAACATTTTTTACAAAAACGGTTGGATTCAATATAAATGGAGGAGTATATGGAGCTTATGGTTACAGTGGTACTTATAAAACCGAGTCATATAACGTAACAGTTAATCCGGGTGAGGATCCAGTGGTAAGTGAAGTTAGTATTGTAGAAGGAAATACATATGATCTTCTTCAATGGAAACATTGGGATTATGGATTGATCGGAAGTGTTGGGTTAATATATGATATATATATGATAAATCTTAATTATGAACTAGGGATTGCTAACCTGTCTGCTATTGGAGGTCAGGAACTTAGAAACCGAAATATGTCTGTTTCTCTTGGTGTTCGATTCTAGAAAGCACAATCGTAAAGTTGATGATAATCAAGGTGATTGCGTGACAATTCTAGAGATGAAGTATATCTGGCGGCTTTCATGGAATTGTCTCAAAAACGAATTGAAGAAATAATAGGACTAAAAAATTACCATATTAATACCTTTGGGTTTCGCATCATTTTATGTAGTTTTGTATCCACAAATTGTTTTATGTCTAAAGCTAAGAAGATATCCGTGAAGTAAATAATCTGTAATTACTACAGATTATCCCTTACATTTAAATCCGGCATTTCCTTGTCGGAAAGTATTAATTTATTCATTATGTATAGTTTTGTATGAAGTCTTATACTTTCATATATTGATCTATATTTATTAAATTAAGAAAAATGAAAACAGAAGATATCTTAGTCAGAGAAACAACAATCAGTGATTTTGAAGACATAATGGAAGTTGAAAAACTTGCTTTCGGCTATAATAAAGAAGCAAAATTAGTTGCCGAGCTTCTGGAGGACAATACAGCAGGGCCGATAGTCTCGCTCCTTGCTTTTCATCAGAATAATGCTGTCGGACATATACTTTTTACCAGAGCATATTTTGATGAAGACAAAGAACAACCTATGATGCATATTCTTGCTCCTCTAGCAGTTAAACCCGAATATCAACGGCGGGGAATAGGAGGAATGCTGATAAAGGCAGGTATTCAAAAGCTTCAGGCGAAAGGCTCGAACCTTGTGTTTGTATTGGGACATAAAGACTATTATCCTAGATACAGTTTTATACCACATGCTTCCCATTTAGGCTATCCTGCACCTTATCCGATTCCGGAAGAATATAGTGATTGCTGGATGGTACAAGAGATTAGTAAAAAAGGGTTTGAGATTGGCAAAGGGAAGATCAGATGTTCTGACGTACTGAATAAACCTGAACATTGGCGTGACGAAGAATCAGACAGATAATTTATTTATAAAAATAGGCTATTTTTACAAGTAGCCTATTTTCTTCCAATTCATTTCAAAATCTATTTTCACTTGTTGTTACCTTCCCTTCCCTGTTCTTAGGTTCCTTCATGTACAGGCTGATGTATAGTTTAGTTTTTTTTAATATCGATATTTATAAATCAGCACATTATAAAAAAGAAAAGGTTGTCATCACGACAACCAATCTTCATTGTTAACCTTAAATCTAATACCATGAAAAACACATTACAAAGATAATAGATTTTTATGTTATAAAACATGTTTTCCTGTTTTTATTTTCTGTTTTAATATGATTTAACATTATATCCTGATTTATACTATACGTATGAAAAGCAGATAACCTTAACAGAGAATACTTATTTTTTTTATCTTTAGCCTTGTATTATTAAAATTGTGAGTGTTATGAGGCTTCACATAAAAACTTCCGTTCTTATTTTCCTTTTTCTCCTGTCAGCCAGACTAGCCGCTCAATCTGAAAGGGTATTATTTTTACGTTCTCAGTTCGATTTTGTATGGCAAGGGACCAATCGGTTTAAACTTGTATGTCTCATTGCTAAAGATAGGGAGAACAGACAAAAAGTGGAAAATGTAAGATACAGCCTGCGACCGGATACTGTCTACGAAAAAGACGGGAATAGATATGCCGAATTTATAATGGATGGTTTAGTAAAACCGGACAAATTAGAGATTATTACTGAACTGATAGTATACCCACATGATTTTAATTCTGTAAAGAAAAGTAAAAACAAGACTGCCAATACCGGTTCTCTTGAGAAGTATATTGCCAGCGAACAATACATGGAGTCTGATGATGAAGTGATACAGAAAACAGCTTCCGGCCTTAAGAAAAAGGATGACCTCAAAACTGTGGAAAACATATACAAATTTGTAATAAAGACCTTGAACTGTAATGAATATAATCCGGATGCTATTGGCGCCAAACAGGCTTTGATTGATAAAAAAGGAGATTGTACGGAGTATACAGACCTGTTTGTTACCTTATGCAGAGCATGCTCTATCCCTGCAAAACATATTCATGGGTACATCAGCGGGCCGGTGAATGTTCCCCAACATAGCTGGGCAGAAGTATTTCTGGATAAACTGGGATGGGTGCAATTTGAGGTTACACCGGGCAACGATGGCAAATTAGAAGAAGCTATCCGGGGATACATTACCATGACGGATATCAGAAATGATAAAAACCTGAATAATGGATACTTTTATTTATATTATTGGTGGGGCGCTTCTCCTACAATAAAGAACACAGTAACTGTAAAAGAATATATAAGAGGAAGATAAGTTATTTTATCATATTAATGACAGAAAATTCCTCTTTTTAAAATCTACTCTGCTCACAATTCCCGCCTTAAAGCATCTAAGATTATTTTGTCATAATCATAAATATCATCGGCATAGTACAATGTAGTATCATCCGGATACATAAATGCAGTATAGTAATCAATTGCCAGTGATATCTTATTATTAGACTTGATAAGTATTGTATCTGGGAGTTTTTTCAGATTATCTTCTTTCAACAACTTCCTCCCTTCTTTGGATATAGGATATCGTTTGACACTATGCAATAACTGATCTTTATATATCTCAGAACTTGGATTAGTACAGAAGAATGCCAGGTCGAAAGGTTTTTGTACCCTTACGCACCCATGGCTGACTGCCCTGTTTTTCCTATTAAATGCAGACTTCATAGGAGTATCATGCAAATATACTGCATGTGCATTGTTAAATATAAACTTGATTAGCCCAAGAGAATTACCTTCTCCCGGATCCTGGCGGATAATATATGGAAAGGTATTAGCTTTTGTTTCTACCCAGTCTATCGATGCAGGGTCTATCTCTTCTGCACCTTTGAATATCTTCATATTCTTACGCCGGATATATGATGTATCTTTCTTTTGCAGTAGCACAACTTCCTTGCGGGTAATACTTTTGGGAACATTCCATACAGGATTAAGATTCAAATAACTTAAGTTGCTTTCCAAAAGCGGGGTTTTATTTTTGACCGACCCAACACACACTCTCATTATCATCGGCACGCTATCCGGTTCTGTTGCCGCAAGCATCGAAGCTGCAACATTTACTTCAATATGTTTATTATGCCTCGTTTTGATCTTTCTCCAGCGATGGCGTTCCATATTGGCCGAGATTTTGTCTTTATAATAATCGAAAGGTCTGTTCAATGCATCAATTGTAATCTGACCAACTTCTTTCTCCTCAGGGTATGAGATTTTGCTTCTGAACCTGTTGACAGCGTCTAATAGCTCTTCATCCAACTCCATATGCAAACTATCTTCTTTAGCCGGATCTGGAATATATTCTCCTGTCTGTATCAACCTTGCCGCAATCTCTGATATATGTTTACTTTTATTACCTAATTTGTAAGTCGTTCCTTCCATATTAACTTTCTTTAGGTCAAAACCTTTATCAGCTAATGATTTATATTCATTTTGTAAGTAAGTATAGACGCTGTCTGTTGGATGCGAATTAAGAATAGCTTGTATCGGGTTTTCTTTTAGCCGGGCATATACATCAGACCAAAACAGACTGTCAGGCTCTGCCAAATCGATATCATAATCTTCCCCAAATAACTGCTTGGGTTTGACGAATCCATAATTCATGCCTTCGATATACCGGATGGCTACCTTCGATGCAAGCCGCTCTAATGATAATATTTTATGATGCAAAGAATCGGCCGGATATAAGCCTATATCTATAGAATCCAGCATCAACGATATTCTGTATACAGGGAATAAATCTGAAGGCAACCCGTGCCTGTCGGCATTCTTCAGGATAATTGTCAGTTCATGCAGATTTTTAGTGTTTAAAGTATCTTGCATCCACAAAGGCGTATAAGCTGTTGACTGATATAGAGGGAATAATTCAGAGTCGCTTTGTACCTCATCCTTAAAAAAATCATGGAAAGCCTTAGGCGTAAAGTCAGGATAATGCCGGGCAAACAATGATCGGGATATCTCTTTATTTCCTGACCTCCCTATCGGCCCCGATGCGTTCCCGTTACATGATACGAGGATTAATAATGCGATTGTTAAGGATAAGAATGCGAATATACTGTATTTCATAAAAAGCGAGCAATAGTAAGTAATTGTGTGTGTTTGTTTAGTTGTGCAAAAATAACAAAAGTTTAGATATGAACATATATATTAATACTTAAAAACCGTCTTTCATACCTACCTTTTCATATTTGAGAGAATCTTCGTACTTTTACAACCTTATAAATAAAGAACATTAATAGTCATCCAATGCATAAATCCGGTTTTGTAAATATAGTGGGCAATCCGAACGTAGGTAAATCTACACTTATGAATGTTTTAGTGGGGGAAAAAGTCTCCATCATCACTTCAAAGGCGCAGACAACACGCCATAGAATATTAGGGATAGTGAATACAGATGAGTATCAAATTGTCTACTCCGATACTCCGGGTGTCCTTCGCCCTAATTATAAGCTACAGGAATCGATGCTCAAGTTTTCTGAGTCGGCACTGAATGATGCCGATGTCTTATTATATATGACTGATGCAATTGAAAAGACATCTAAAAATGAGGAGTTCCTGCATAAAGTGCAAAAAGTGGAAGTTCCCGTATTACTACTCATTAACAAGATAGATCAGACTAACCAGCAAGAACTGGAAACCCTGGTCGGTCAATGGAAAGAGCTTCTGCCTAACGCTGAGATATACCCTATCTCTGCACTGAATCGCTTCAATGTTGATGTAGTGAAGAAGAGGATATTAAGCCTGATACCTGAGTCTCCTCCTTACTTTGAGAAGGATGCATTGACTGACCGCCCTGCACGTTTCTTTGTTACCGAGATTATCAGGGAGAAGATACTTCTTTACTATCAAAAAGAGATCCCATACTCAGTCGAGGTGATCGTAGAAGAGTTTAAAGAAGAAAAGGACATAATCAATATTAAAGCACTGATTATTGTAGAACGCGATACCCAAAAGGGAATAATTATAGGCCACAAAGGGGCAGCACTAAAGAAAGTAGGCACCATGGCCAGAAAAGATATCGAACGCTTCTTCGACAAAAAGATATTCCTCGAAATATTTGTCAAGGTAGAAAAAGACTGGCGAAGCAGGGATAATCTACTACGCCGGTTTGGTTATGAGTTAGACTAAAGCTTTTGTTCGCTGATAGAGAACCCGACCGACTTCAGGTCATCCCAATATCTGGGATATGATTTTGTAACCACCTTTGGTTCAGCAATATTAATATAGTCGAGTTTTATGGCTGCAGGCGCAAATGCCATGGCCATACGATGGTCTTCATATGTTTTTATTACAGGCTCTTTTTCAGGCTCGCATCGTTCGCCATTCCACTCAAGGATACTATTTTCACGATCATTGATAAGATAGCCCAGTTTTTTCATTTCACTCTTCAGGGCTTCTATCCGGTCTGTTTCTTTAATTTTGAGGGTTTGCAATCCGGTAAATAAAAATGGGATATTCATCATACAACAGGTAACAACAAAGGTCTGTGCCAAATCCGGTTCATTCACAAAATTGTGAAATAATTTCTTCGTCTTCCGGTTGCTTTTTGTCAGGATAACCCCATTGTTTGTATATTCTGTAGCAATACCCAAGTCATTAAATAGCTCTGCTACTTTGGAGTCTCCCTGCATACTGTTCTTAAACAACCCTTTCAACTCAATATGCGCACTATCTGCAATAGCAGCCATCGAGTACCAATATGATGCAGCAGACCAATCAGATTCTACCACATACTTCACCGGTCTGTAATCCTCGGCATGTATTTTGATAGTCCTGTTGCTCCAGTGTGCCTTCACTCCAAATTGCGCCATCATACCCAGAGTCAGTTTAATGTATGGAGTTGAAATAATTTCGCCTTCCAGATGGATCGTAAGTCCTTTGCTCATAGTAGGAGCTATCATCAACAATGCTGATATAAACTGAGAGCTGACATCGCCCGAAAGATATATTTCCCCGCCATCGAGCGCCGTACCTTTAATCTTCAATGGAGGATATCCTATTTTACCCAGATATTTTATCCGCGCCCCTAACGAGATCAAAGCATCCACCAGGATATGTATCGGGCGTTCCTGCATTCGTTCCGTTCCTGTAATAATCCATTCTCCGGGGCTAATGGAGAGTAATGCAGTAAGGAAACGCATCGATGTTCCGGCAGCCTTTACATCTATCAGGCTACTGCCCGAGGTGAAGGCTTCAACCATAACATTCGTATCGTCACAATCAGACAGATTTTCTATTCCTTTGCCATTATGGCTAAGAGCATTCAGTATGAGCGCTCTATTACTAATGCTCTTGGATGCAGGAAGTTGGACGACAGAATTGAAAGTATTCGGAGCTATTATTTTATATTGCATAACAATGTTTGTTTAGTCGTTACGAATTTATATATAAAAGCCTATAAAGATCAACAGTTTAAACATAGATTAAGATATTTCTACGAATAAAAATATATCGATATTTATGAACTCTTTCTTTAACACTAAGAATAAGAATGATAAGAAAAAATACCGATACTCCGAATCTTTATATTTTAACTAAAAGGTGACAGATGTAAATGAAAAATTAAGAATGAAGAATCTAATTTAGTTCAGTCTATTCTTAGTTCTTTGCTTCACTTTCTATCATTGTCATCCTGACGGTAGGAAGGATCTCGACCTCTCAAGAGACACGAGATGCTTCGTCCCCCTCAGCATGACAACATCAATTTTAACTAAAAGGTGACAATTTACAAGGAATTCGTGGCTTTGCCTGTAGGGGCGTAATATCTTACGCCCGAATACGAGAATAATGCTTTTTAAAAACGGGCGGATGATAATCCGCCCCTACAGCATGCCCGGATATTTTAACTAAAAGGTAACAAAGGTTACACTTTTAATACATTTTCAAAGAACTTTTCTCGCTTTGGCTCCGCCGATTTTGCCTCTTCTTCACTTCGGCGATTCTTAATTCGCTTCGCTCCAATTGACTCCGTCGATTACTTCGTAATTCAACTTTCAACTGATTAAAACTATAGATAAATTCATAAATAAAAATTAAATCACGGACAGGTTTATCATCCTGTATTACGCATTCCGGCAGCAATACCGGAGATCGTAATCATCAGAGCCAGTTCCAGTTCGGAAGGGTGCTCCTCTTCTTTCCGTGTACGATGAAGCAATTCTACCTGCAGCAGGTTTAACGGGTTCGTATAGATATTACGCATCGCAATATTTTCGGCAATTTCAGGCAATCCTTCCATCAGGTATTTATCTTCCGAAATAGATAGTATTGTCTTAATATCTTCCTCCAGTTGTTTCCTCAACTTCTGCCCTATAGGTTTCAGACTTTCATCCACCAGCCGCTCGTCATAATACTCCGACATTCGTGAGTCCGCCTTAGCAAAAACCATCTCGAGCATACTTATCCGCGTACCAAAGAATGGCCATCGCATATGCATATCTTTCAGTATGCTTATTTTACCTTTATCTATCGCATGTTGCAAAGCCTCACCGGCACCCAGCCATGCAGGCAGCATCAATCGGTTTTGCGTCCAGCCAAAAATCCATGGAATAGCCCTTAAACTCTCTACACCACCATTCGGGCGCCTTTTAGCAGGGCGGGAACCTAGCGGTAATCGAGCCAATTCGGCTTCCGGCGTTGCCTGATAGAAATAGGGGATAAAATCAGGATTTTTGTGTACCAGTCCCTGATAACTATCCCGTGATATTTCGGCCAAATCATCCATCAGGTCTCTCCATTCCTGTTTAGGAGCAGGAGGAGGCAAAAGATTGGCTTCTAATATGGCATCTGTATATAATGACAGGGTCTTTATAGCTAAATCGGGAAGACCTAATTTAAAACGGATCATCTCTCCTTGCTCTGTTACCCTCAAGCCGTCTTTCAACGAGCCCGGAGGTTGCGAGAACAGGGCTACTTTGGCGGGGCCTCCTCCACGTCCGACTGTACCTCCTCGTCCATGAAACAGCGTAAGAGCTATCTCCGCATCCTGGCAAGTTTTTATAAGTGCTTCCTGTGCCCGGTATTGCGCCCATCCTGCAGCAAGAGAACCGGCATCTTTTGCCGAATCGGAATAGCCGATCATAATCATTTGTTTATTCTCAATTACTCCCCTGTACCAACTTATATTAAAAAGTTGCTGCATGATATCGTTTGCATTATTCAGGTCATTGAGAGTCTCAAATAAGGGTGTAACCGGCAGGATATACGGACAGTCGGCTTCCTTTAGCAATAAATATACGGCAAGAACATCTGACGGTGTACGTGTCATCGATATAACATAAGTAGGTAACACCCCTTTAGGTGTGGAAGCTATGACCTTGCATGTATCGAGTACTTCCTGTGTTTGTGCGCTCGGTTCCCAATGATGGGGAATAAGCGGACGCTTGGAATTCAGTTCTCTGAGAAGAAATGCCTGTTTATCTTCTTCCGACCAGGTCTCATAGTCGCCTAAACCCAAATAACGGGTTACCTCGGATAAAGCTTCAGTGTGAACTGTACTTTCCTGACGTATATCCAGTTGGGTAAGGGTTAAACCGAAACACTTTATCCTGCGCATAGTATCCAACAGCTTATCATCTGCAATAATCTGCATTTTGCATTCAACCAGGGATTTATAGCACTCGTAAAGTGGTTCCCACAATTGATTGTTATGAATCAGTAAATTTTCTGAAAACTCAGGATTTCTACCTTCTATTTTCTCATCCAGATAAATGATAGTTTCCTTCAGTTTCGAGCGAAGCCTTTTCATCAGCTCCCTGTATGGTTCTTGTACTTCATAATCCTGAATATAATCTCTAAATTCGGAAGTACAGGTAGCCATCGACAATTCTTTTACCAGAATCTCTATATCACCAAGAAACATCTTTGCGGCTCTTTTACGGCTATCCAGCAATACAGCCTGAGTTACTTTCGCTGTCACATTCGGATTCCCGTCCCTGTCTCCTCCCATCCACGATGAAAAGTGTATCGGACGAGCATCTATCGGGAAGCGGTATGGAAGAATATTCTTGATTTGTTCGTCCAGTTCGCGCAAATATGCCGGAACTGCATACCAAAGACTGTTTTCTACAACTTCATATCCCCATTTGGCCTCTTCATTCGGAGTCGGCCTTTTCTGGCGAATTTCGTCTGTATACCAATACTGGGCTATGAGTTGTTTCAAGCGTTTCAATATCTGCACCTTTTGATAACCGGCCAAGTCATCGTGATCCAGCATTGCGAGGCAATGATCCACCTGGTTCAGGTTATTAATGAGCGAGCGTCTGTTTATCTCAGTCGGGTGAGCCGTTAAGACCAGATCCATAGATATGTTTTCTATGGCACTGATAATTGCCTCATCGCTCAGGTTTGCACTTTTCAGTTTATTGTAAACAACTTTAAAATCGACAGGATTGTCTGTTCCCTGAGCATGTGGCGAAACGCTGTTGTACTGCTCGGCAGTATTGGTCAGATTAAGAAACTGATTGAAAGAACGTGCAACAGGAAGAAACTCCTCGTCTTTCAGATTCTGTAATGTTTCCACCAACGATTGATGCGCGTTCTTATCTCCTGTATGCGATGCTTTGGAGAGCCTCCGTATTGTTTCTATGAAGTCAACCATCTCTTTGCCTTTTGCTTCCTCGATTGTTTTACCAAGCAAGTCTCCCAGCAATTTGATATTGTTCTCCATCAATGGTTGTTTCAAATTATTCATAGGCTGAATGTTATGTTTGTTAATTAGCAATTAGTGGATTAAGAGACATTGGGGATATCTGCACCCCTAACCTTTTATAACATGAGATAACAGATAAAAGTTCATTAAACCTTACCTGTTATCCATTTATTAAAAGTCTCCGAACCGGCTAATTAATTTGATTCGTTATTTATCATTGTAAATAGTTCTTCTGCAGCTTCGCGCGGTCCTTCTTTGCTCAATCCTTCGATGGCCAGAGATGTATATATCTCCCCTATCTTTACTCCATTCTTTTGCATATCATGGAAGTATTGTTGGATCAATTCTCCGGCTTTCTCCTGTTCCTGTACCGGGCCAAACGGATTGGCAAAATAAGAAGTAACCAGACCTTTCTCTGTCGTAGTTCCTTTTGCTTTGCGTGCTCCAGCCTCAAATACTTTTATTGCCTCATCGAGGTTATCAAAGAACTTTATTTTTTGCTCGGATTCGGTATAGTTATTGGCATACAGGAAGTAATCGACTTTGTATCCCTTCATTATCACATCATATGTGGCAGCAGGAATTGTAATGCGTGCATTTACTTTATCTGCATTGGTATATATTCCTCGTTCCAGTTGCTGGAAAGCATACATCGGATCCAAGTCGTCTATACGGACAAATGCACCGATTTCCGTACCATACCCTTTGATAGAACCATCCTTCTCTTTTTTCAGATATCCCATATCATCGAATACAATGCGCATGTGGCGGATATATTTTTCATTCAGCGTACGGAATGCTTCCAGACTTTCCGATTTTCCGGCGCCGCTGTCGCCCATGATGACGATATTTGCTTCGGTTCCGTTTTTGAGTAGAATATTAACCATAGCGCCATGTATAGGCAGGCGGTCATTTTCCATTTGTTTCACGTTATGAAGAGTAAGCAACATTTTCTTCATATAACCGAAATAATCGATATCGTCGCAATGATTGGCATATCCAATAAGGATATTATTCTTTTTATCTTTATAATAGAAAGTACGTTTTTCTTCGTGTCCGTCAGGATAGCCAAAAACATAGATCATATCAGGCTTCTTACCTATATACTCGTCCTCTTTGGCCAATTCGAATAGATTAGCTAATGAAAAACCGTGAACCATAAAATCTTTGTGAAAATAGACGAATGTCAGCATATTTCCCACTTTTGCCGGAAATAAGAACCAGTCGTCTTCATTCAACACAATATTTTCAACAGGATTGGTAATATGCTCATGGAAAATACCATCGCGCGTATTTCTTTTTGTGTATGAAAAGAATGGAGGCTTAAACATCACAGCAGTGATAAAAGGGATAGAAGTCAACCCCTTATATTCTACCGGGCAGTTCCAGTTGATGTCGCTTAATGTAAGAGCGGCATTAGCTCCTGCATTCAGTTGACGATATACACGATACTGATAGCCTATAACAGTTTCTTCTATACGACGATAAATAGACAATACCAGTTCATTAAATAATTCATTGGCCTGCATAAATCTGACACTCTGCAAACCATTCCCGATAGAGCTGTTGTGAACAACTGCATAACGTTCGAGTCCGCGCCAGAAAGTGTATAACAGTTCGATTAACTCAAGGAACAAGTCCCTGTCATTGAAGAATATAGTGTATTTATTATGTACATTCTGAGCCTCATCCGAATTTACTACGGTCAACAGCTTAAATACCTCGATCAGCGTTTTAGCAAATGCTTCATCCGTTTTAAATTCTTTGAGATAATATTCATAAATGATTATTTCCTCTTTTTTAAGCTTTTGTATAAAGGTATCCACCACTCTGTGGAATCCGTAACTATCTAGTATTTTCTGACGAGTATCGCAAAATTTCAGTGTGAAGTTCATTATTGCTTTACCTTCGCTCAAAGTAAACTCTTGTAACATGCTCTAGTGTTTTATTGTTTATTTATTTTCTTTTTGATTTTATACAAAGTATATGCTTTCAACGCAAATATTATCAGAGACTTAACGGTTTATTCCGATATCCAATAATTTTGTGTCGATGATTTTCTTACTTTTTATTTTTTCTAGCTTCAAATTTAATTAATCTTAGCTATACATTTAAAGGAAATGGGAACTAATTTTAGATTATTTTGTAAATTAAAAGTAAGTTTTTACTATTTTATTGCTGCAAATAGGCTATGGTACTTCTAATTTTGTATCTAAGATATTTAGGATTTGTACTAAATGCATCAAAATAAAGATTGGTAATGAATGATATTTATTATTGTATTTGATGTCGTAGGGGCGAAATATCTTTCGCCCGAATAATCAGCGGGCGAAAGATATTTGGCTTCGCCGATTTTCAATTCGCCCCTACAGCGACCAGAGAAAATGCGACAATATTTTTTACCTATTACTTAATTTAGGGATGACAACCTTTTCTTTTTTCACAATATTTATAAGCTATATTAGGTATTTTGTGGCAAAATAATATAATTTTGCGCCATGCCTGCAAATAGAGGGTTTATAAATATATAATTAAAACTTCCATCCCTAGATTTGCCTTTTATTTATATGTATTAATATCCATGAGAAAAACACTTATTTCAGCCATCTTGCTGGTATTTGCCCAAATT
Organism: Prevotella sp.; assembly: GCA_031285905.1. Lineage (GTDB taxonomy): Bacteria > Bacteroidota > Bacteroidia > Bacteroidales > Dysgonomonadaceae > Dysgonomonas. Next base: position 19,890 of record JAITVH010000161.1, on the reverse strand, counting down.
TGTTTACCGGCATCCATCGATCCCATCATAAAAGGGAGAATAATAGAAAAAGACACACAAAATTCAATCGAATTTGCGGATGTGATATTAACTAAGAAAGGTGAAACCACTGCATCGGCTCATACCTATTCCGAAACAGATGGGAAATTTGCCTTTACCAACATTGGCGAAGGAGAGTATATATTAATTGTCCGGTTGGTAGGGTATGACATATATAGCAGTAATTCTACTATCAATCTGACATCTTCCTCCGGTATTTTGGATCTGGGTATAATAGAACTGAAGCCATTGGAGGTTGGTTTGTCCGAAGTAGTAATCGAGGCTTCTAAAAGACAAATTATTTACAAACTTGACAAAAGGGTGATCGAGGCTTCTTCCAATCTGATGAGTAGTGGGGGAACAGCTGTCGATATCCTTGAGAATACGCCATCGATACGTGTAGATGCTGAAGGTGAAGTCACTTTCCGGGGGAGTAGCGGTTTTAAGGTGTATATAGATGGAAAGCCAAGCTTATATACGGGAACACTGGCGTTACAACAAGTGCCGTCGGGGCAAATAGATAATATTGAGATAATAACAACTCCTTCTGCGCGCCATGATACCGAGGGTGATGTGGGGATTATCAATATCATTACCAAGAAAGACAGCCAACAGGGATTTAGCGGGATGGTTAATCTTACGGGGAGTACGGTTTTCTCAAATGGCGGGGACTTTATGTTCACTAAGCAAAACAAAGACCTTCAATGGTATTTGGCAGGAGGCTGGTCGAAAGTGATTAGAAAGAGTGATTTTGAACAAGAGAAGACTACCATCGTCGGGGACTTAACTACTATATCACAATCGGACGGGCCGCGCCAAAGCAAGAATTATAACTATTTTGGCAGGAATGGATATATTTATTCAGGTTTACCCAATACAACTATAAATATTGAAGCGGAAGCGGGTTATGGAAAAAGAATCCGCAAAGGTGACCTGGATTATACCGAAGAGCAGTCAAAAAACAATACTCCGCTAACATCAGGGCATTATGCCAGCCGCGATTTTTATGACTTGCATCAGTATTATATTCAGGGAAACACCGGATTTGGTCATAAATTTAACAGTGAAGGACACGAGCTTACAGGGAGATTCCTGCTCCGATATGAAGGAGATGCACTTGAGTACTTCCAAAGCGATTTGTTTGATATGAACAATGAACGGGCACAAGGGCACAGGGCTTGGGAAGACGAGCATCGCTGGGCAGTACAGGGTAATCTGGATTATATATTGCCTTACAGTAAAACTGGTAAAGTGGAAGCCGGATATCAATATCATTCCTACCTGGAGGATGGAGACTATAGCATGCAGTTTTGGAATCCCGAGAAAAAGGAGTTTTACTGGAGAGATGATATTTACAATACCTTCTATTTCCAAAGGGGTATTCATTCCATTTATGCAATAGGAGCCGACAGCTATAAATCTTTTGATCTTCAGCTGGGCCTGAGGGGAGAACATACTCATCAGGTATTGCGTAGTTCTATAGAAGGAGCTGATCGGACGGTCAATCGTTTCGAAGTCTTCCCTTCTGTACATCTGGGATACAATCTGCCCAACGATCAAAAACTTACATTTGCGTATTCATACCGAACCACGCGTCCTCAGTTATTTTACATGGAACCCTATATAACCTATCGGGATTACTATTCGGCAGAGAAAGGAAATCCTGATATCCGCCCTGAATACATCAACTCTTTTGAATTGAATTATAAGAGGAATCTAGGGGAAAATGTCCTTTCCTCGAGTCTGTTTTATCGGTATAGGAAAGATAAGATTGAACGTCTCAGGATTCCGTTCGAGGCGGGGGTAACGCTGGATTCGATGGCAAATGTAGGACACGACCGGGCGATGGGAGTAGAACTCAACGGACAAATTAAAGTCAACCGCTGGTGGAATATGAACCTCAATGGAAACGTCTATTATTATAAGGTAGAGAATGAGTTTAAGCTGGATGGTAAGAATGAAACCAGTACAAATTATGATATTACCTTAAATAATCTATTTGATGTACATAAAAATACCCGCATCCAACTGGATGGGAATTTTGTTGGGCCGTCAGTTACTACACAGGGGCGGTCAGATGCTTTCTGGTTTGTCAACCTGGCCATCCGGCAACAGTTGTTTAATCGTAAATTGCAATCGACCTTGTCGTTCCGGGATATTTTGAATACAGCCAGATATAAAAGCGATATAAGTACAGCTAATCTGGAGTCCATCACTCGCATCCGGCCTTATTATCCTGTCATCACGCTGTCGCTGAGTTATACATTCAATAATTTCAAAAAGAAATCAGAAAGCTCACGCGATAACAGAGACTTGTTTGAAGGAACTAACCATTAGGATGAAGATGTTCTAAGGCTTCTTGTTTTTTTAATGCTGAATGCAAAATCGGTCAGCATACATTTCTTATATATCAACTAATCCCTTATCTTTGGTATATAATATGATAAGGCTATGAAGATAAAGGATATAATACATGCAATAGAGCAAATCGCTCCCATTCCTTTACAGGAAGGATTTGACAACAGTGGTGTTCAGGTAGGAGATGTGCATCAGGAAGCTAAAGGGGCAATAGTGTGTATAGATGTTACCGAAGCGGTAATAGATGAAGCTGTTGCTTTGGGTTGTAATCTTGTCATATCGCATCATCCGTTAGCCTTTCGCAGCTTCAAATCACTAACGGGGAAAAACTATATAGAACGTTGTATGATAAAAGCATGTAAACACGACATTGTGGTATATGCCGCACATACAAATCTGGATAATGCATCCGGTGGGATCAATTATTATCTGGCAGAAATGCTTAAACTGCAACACATAAGAATACTGGATCCTCAGAAAAACAAGTTGCAGAAACTGGTAACATTTGTACCTCATTCCCACATTGAAGTTGTACGCAATGCTTTATTCAATGCCGGAGCAGGTAATATTGGTAACTATGACTCCTGTAGCTATAATATAATAGGTGAAGGGACTTTTCGTGCAGGACAAAATACAAACCCTTTTGTGGGGGAGAGGGGAGAATTGCATACCGAACCCGAAACCCGTATCGAAGTAATTCTGCCCGCATATAAGCAAAATGATATAATGCGTGCCCTGATAGCTGTACATCCTTATGAAGAACCTGCATATGACTTCTATTCTCTCGAAAATGTATGGTCTCAGGCAGGTAGCGGTATTGTCGGTACTTTACCGGAGGAAATGGATGAGGAAGACTTTTTGTACGTATTAAAAGATACGTTTAATTTGCGGATGATACTGCATTCGCCACTTAGGGGTAAGCCTGTACGCGATATAGCTCTTTGCAGTGGTGCCGGTGCTTTTTTAATACCAAAAGCGATCTCGTATAGTGCGGATGTTTTCATTACGGGAGAGGCAAAATACAATGATTTTTATGATGTGGAAGATAAGCTCCTTCTGGCTGTGATAGGGCATTATGAATCTGAGATTTTCACAAAAAATATTTTTTACGATATTATTTCAAAAAAATATGCTAATTTTGCAGTCTATATGTCAGGATTTGATGTGAATCCTGTAAACTATTTGTAAGCAGACGGTGATACACTCCCGTTTTTTACGAATGATGTAGTAAGAAATAGTATATACTATTGATTACTGCATTTTTTTATATAGGTGAAATGATAATATGAATGAAGTATAAACAATAATCTATCTAATTATGGCAAAGAAACAGGAAAAAGAAATCTCAGTAGAGGAGAGGCTAAAGACCCTCTACTCTTTACAACAGAAGCTCTCGGAGATCGATGACATAAAAATACTACGGGGAGAATTGCCCCTGGAGGTTGCAGACCTTGAAGATGAAATTATAGGGCTGGAAACACGTATCAAAAAATACGAGACAGAACTAAAAGAGGAGGAGACAACCATATCTCATCAAAAGCAAAAAGCCAAGGAAAGCGGTCTTAAAATCGAGAAATATAAAGAACAACTGGATAATGTTCGTAATAACAGAGAATTCGATCATTTAAGTAAAGAGATTGAATTTGAGACCCTTGAAATAGAATTGTCTGAAAAGAAAGTAAAAGAATTTACCCTGGAAGTAAAGAATCTGACTGAGCAAATCGAAAAAAGCAAATCTTTCCTTCAGGAGCGGGGAGCGGATCTGGCTCAGAAAAAAGAGGAATTGGATAGCATTGTTTCTGAAACCAAACAGCAGGAAGAACAACTGAGAGAAGAAGTGAAAGAAATTGAAACAAATGTTGATCCCCGTTTATTACAAGCTTTCAAAAGGATACGTAAAAGTGCACGCAACGGATTGGCTGTAGTAATGATTGAACGTGGCGCCTGTGGGGGTTGTTTCAATAAAATACCGCCTCAGAAGCAAATGGATATCAAAATAGGAAAGAAAATTATCGTTTGTGAATATTGTGGACGTATAATGATAGATCCTGAGCTGGTGGGGCTGGAAGAGCAATAAAGAATATTTTGTAAAGATATATTAAAATCGGAAGGATAAAATGTTATTCCTTCCGATTTTTTTTGTGCTCTTTTGTGAACATAGTTGAACGTTTGTTGTTTTATTTTTTATCAATAGGAAAAATAAAATGGAAAACTTTTTCTTAAAGTTAAAAATATAATTTATTGTTTATGAATTAATTAAAAAATAAAATGGAAAACTTTTCCTTTTTTTTGAAAAATAATCTTGCAAAATTTGTGTAATCTTTACTTATTGACTAATATTGCATAAGGAAAACGAATACGCAATCTTTACCAGGTTTTAATTATCTAAAAAATATCTAAAATAAAATGGCACAGAAGGTATACACTTTCGATGAGGCTTACAACGCTGCTCTGGATTATTTCAGTGGTGATGAGCTTGCAGCTAAAGTGTGGGTTAACAAGTATGCATTGAAAGATGCAGGAGGGAACATCTATGAGCGTTCCCCCGAAGATATGCACTGGCGGTTGGCCAATGAAATTGGCCGCATTGAAGCAAAATACAAAAATGGATTATCCGGCAAAGAACTATATGATCTTTTCGATCATTTCAGGTATATAGTTCCCCAAGGAAGTCCAATGACGGGAATAGGAAATGAATTTCAGATAGCATCCTTGTCAAATTGCTTTGTTATCGGGCTTGATGGCCCGTCCGATTCTTACGGCGCTATTATCCGTGTTGACGAAGAACAGGTACAATTGATGAAGCGTCGCGGAGGGGTAGGGCATGACTTGTCTCACATCCGTCCAAAAGGGTCTCCTGTAAAAAACTCAGCGTTGACCTCTACCGGACTGGTGCCTTTCATGGAAAGGTATTCCAATTCTACAAGGGAAGTCGCACAAGATGGCCGTCGTGGAGCATTAATGCTTAGTGTATCCATAAAGCATCCGGATTCTGAATCGTTTATCGATGCTAAAATGACTGAGGGTAAAGTAACAGGTGCCAATGTATCGGTAAAGTTAGACGACGGCTTTATGCAGGCTGTTGTAGATGGAACCGAATACAGACAACAGTATCCTGTTGATTCGTCCGCCCCAACCACTGTGAAAGACATCGATGCAGGCGAGCTATGGAAAAAGATTGTTCATAATGCATGGAGATCGGCTGAACCTGGAGTATTGTTCTGGGACACTATAATTAAAGAATCTGTGCCGGATTGTTATGCAGACTTAGGCTTCCGGACTGTTTCCACAAATCCATGTGGAGAAATTCCGCTATGTCCTTATGATAGCTGTCGCTTATTGGCAATCAACTTGTATTCGTATGTTGTAAATCCTTTCATGGAAAATGCCTATTTCGACTTTGAACTGTTCAAAAAACATGTAGGACTGGCACAACGTATAATGGATGATATTATCGATCTGGAAACCGAGAAGATCGATAAGATACTGACTAAAATAGATGAAGACCCTGAAACAGATGAAGTAAGATGGCCTGAAAGACATCTTTGGGAAAAGATCCGTACGAAAACGTTGCAAGGCCGCCGTACAGGGGTTGGTATCACTGCTGAAGGCGATATGATTGCTGCAATGGGGCTTCGCTATGGAAGTGAGAAAGCAACTGAATTTGCAGAAGATGTACACCGCACATTGGCGCTCGCCGCTTATCGTTCATCTGTGGAAATGGCTAAGGAACGCGGTGCATTTGAAATATTCGATGCAGAACGTGAGAAGAATAATCCGTTCATCAATCGTCTGGCAAAAGAAGATCCGGCGTTGTATGAGGATATGAAAAAATACGGGCGTAGAAATATTGCTTGTCTTACTGTAGCCCCTACGGGTACTACCAGCCTGATGACACAGTCTACTTCGGGTATCGAGCCTGTATTCCTGCCTGTATATAAACGTCGCCGTAAGGTGAATCCTAACGATAAGGATGTGCGTGTAGACTTTGTAGACGAAAACGGAGATTCATGGGAAGAATATGTAGTATTCCACCATAAGTTTGTGACCTGGATGGAAAGCAAAGGCTATCCTACAGCGAAGAAATATACCAATGATGAGGTTGATGCTATGGTTGCCGAATCGCCTTACTATAAAGCGACTTCCAATGATGTAGACTGGTTGCAGAAAGTAAGAATGCAGGGACGTGTTCAGAAATGGGTTGACCATTCTATCAGCGTAACTATCAACCTGCCTGCAGATGTTTCGGAGGAATTGGTTAATGATCTGTATATCGAGGCTTGGAAAAGTGGATGTAAAGGTTGTACTGTTTACAGGGACGGTTCCCGTTCAGGAGTCCTTATTGCTAATGATGATGATAAGAAAGACGGGGAGTGTGATGACTGCTATGAACGTCCGGAAATCTTACAGGAACGCCCAAGGGAATTACAGGCAGATGTAATCAAATTCCAGAATAACAAAGAGAAATGGATTGCATTTATAGGATTGCACAATGGCCGCCCTTACGAAGTCTTCACCGGGTTGTCCGATGATGATGAAGGATTGATGCTGCCTAAGAATATCAATCATGGGGTGATCATAAAAACACTCAATGACGAGGGTAACCGTTCGTATGACTTCCAATTCAAGAACAAGAGAGGCTATAAGACCACTATCGAGGGCTTAAATGGTAAATTCAATCCAGAATTTTGGAACTATGCAAAACTGATATCAGGCGTACTCCGCTATGGAATGCCTATCGATCAGGCAGTGAAGCTGGTGCAGGGCTTAGAACTTAACAGCGAAACTATCAACACATGGAAAAACGGTGTTGAGCGTGCGTTGAAGAAATACCTGCCAAGCGATACAGAGGCCAAAGGGCAAAAATGTCCGGTATGTGGGCTGGAAGCATTAGTATATCAGGAAGGATGTATGAAGTGTACTAACTGCGGAGCTTCCAAGTGTGGATAATATTGAAGAGAAACTAAAATAAAAGACTAGAAAAACAGCTATTACCTGACAGTAATAGCTGTTTTTATATATAGAAATGTTTAATCATACATCTTTATAACCTCGCTTCCTGCCAATAAAAATGCTCCGGTTCCGTATACTTCCCAGCTATCTTCCTTGAAATTTTTACGGGGATCGGCGCCTATCGGTTGTACCCATCCTACACGTCCATCTTTATTTACACAACCGTTCAGGGCAATCCATGCTTTTTCTATCACAGGACGGTAAGTGTTTGAATCCAGAAACCCATTGTTCACACCCCAGGCAAGCGCATAACAGAAGAAACCTGAACCACTGACTTCTCCTCCCGGATAGGAGTCGGGATCGAGAAGGCTGGCTCTCCATAGACCGTCTTCCTGCTGTAGCGACATTATCCTCGCACACATATCTTTGAATAACTCTTCGTAGAATGTGCGATTAGAATAATCGGCCGGCAATTCTTTCATTATACGTACCAATCCCCCAAGTACCCACCCGTTACCTCTCGACCAGAATATTTTCTTTCCATTGGCTTCATAGCGGTCTTTACCGTCGTTTTTGATAACATAATTCAAATCGCGGGCAAATAATCTTTCTTCTTTGTTGTATAGCAGGTCGTAACATTCTTTAAAATAGTTATCACTGTATTTCAGGTAGTTGGAGTTCTTTGTTTCCAAACCAAGTTTTACAAGCACAGGAGGAGCCATAAACAACGCATCGCACCACCACCATTTTATAGTTTCAATTCCTTTTACAGGATATGGTTTTGCTATCAGCTTATTAACAGTATCGATAGTTGCCCGGAGCATGTGCTGTTTCTTCTCTATGCGATACAAGTCGATAAATGTCTGGCATATTGCTATATCGTCGCCATGATACCACCGCTTTCCGGGAATCCAGTTAGTAGAGTCATTTCCCAGAGCCATCAGGGCTTTGTATATATCTTTCGAACCTGTGGTTTCCCATGCAGCGAATACCCCGGCGTAGAAAGCGCCGTTTGTCCAGTCCGTAGGTTTATGGCGTGGATTTTTGAGTTGCCATTTTGCGGTTTTTTCCATGATGTTTTTGATATAGCCGCCATCAAAAACTCCGTTTTTTTTGTCTTGTGCCGATATTGTTATACTGGCAAACAGCACAAGCAGGAATAAAAAGTTCTTTTTCATATTGATATTTTATTATTAGATATAAGTCGACCATGATAATATGTTGTAGCATATTTTTAAGTTTCAGAGGCGTTTTAGTTATCCGGCATTTATCTCTGAGCCTGGCATTCGAAATTACAGTTGCTAATATAGTTAAATTATTTTCAACTTCTTTTAGAATCCGGTCTTTTTGAATGCTTTAGTGGCTAATTAAGAATGTCTGTTTTTTACAAGAGAATATAAGAGAGGTTATTTATTTTTGTTCCTATTTGGATTATCTCTACTTTTACATATATGGAATCGTTCGATTATATATTACCATCTTCTCTTTTATCCCCTTTCGTAAAACATTATTGGGCTTTGCGGACTGATAACTTGTATGCGTCGGAACGGATAACGCCTATAGGATGTGTACAGTTGGTATTTCACCGGGGTGATCATATGTATGACCATACACATAAGGTCAGGCAATCCCGCTACTTTATAGGAGGGCAATTGCAACGATTCTTCGACATACAGTCGGAGGGTAAGACCGATATGCTTGTAGTTCTGTTCCAGCCACATGGGGCTAAAGCATTCTTCAATATGCCGATGAGTGAGTTCCATAACCGTAATATATCGATAGAAGACCTTGGCGACAAGTCTTTGTTGCAACTGGCTGACAGAATACAAAACATACCCGATAATCATATGGCTGTAAAGCTTATCGAAGATTTTCTTGTCTCCCGTCTGAAAGACAGCGATTTGTATAACCTTAACCGGATAGCCAAAACAATGAATGCGGTCAACTCCTGTCATCAGCCTGACATAAAAAGCCTTGCAAATATAGCTTGTCTCAGCCATAAACAATTTGGCCGTATTTTCACAGAATATGTAGGAACTACCCCAAAAGAATTTACTCGTATCATCCGTTTTCAGCGTGCGATATTTACGTTGCAGAACAATCTGGAGAAAGATCAGGCTGAACTCGCTCTGGACTGTGGTTTTTACGATCAGGCACATATGATTAAAGAATTCAAAACCTTTTCGGGTTATACGCCTAACGAATATCTAGCTGTATGCCTGCCTTATTCCGACTACTTTTCGTAACACTGAGAATGTCCTTTTTTTACAAGACCGGCAACTCCTATTGCTCTACTTTTGTAAAGTCTTATTCAATTTATAAACCAAAACGTAGATTTTATGAAAAGATTAGTAGCATTTTTCGAGATCCCTTGCAGTAACTTCAAAAGAGCGGTAAACTTTTATGAAAATGTATTCGGTATTACAATGCCTTCATTCGATTGTGAAAACGAAAAGATGGCTTTCTTCCCCGATGAAGACGGGCTGGCTCCGGGAGCTATCTCATGGGCTGAAGATTTTCAACCATCACAAAACGGGGTATTAATCAGCCTGAACTGCGCAGACATAACTTCTGCAATGGCTAAGGTAGAAGCCAACGGTGGAAAGCCTGTGATCCCTAAAACAAAAATAGAAGCCGACAACAGAGGTTATTTTGCGGTATTCTCCGACCCCGAAGGTAATCACATCGGCTTGTATTCTGATAATTAACAGATTGTGAACTGATCGGACGTGAGTTTTGAGGATGAGAGATTTGCTTCTTCAAACTCACGTTAGTTTTTTATTCCAGTGTAATCCTTTCTACTTCAATATCTTTAGATAGAAATATAGAAGCAGCTTCGGAAAATTTCTGTGGTGATTCTGTCGTAAAGTAACGTGTTTTACCTCCCTTTGTACATACTGCATCCATTTCAGGATGGCGTGCCAGATAATCTTTCAGGCTTTCGGCAATATATCTGCCTTGTGGCAGGGCTGTCACATTATTGGGAAGATATTTGTTGATCTTATCCAGTAATATCGGATAATGAGTGCATCCTAATACAAGTGTATCGATCAAAGGGTCTTTAGATAAGATATTATTAAGGTTTTTCTTTATGAAATAATCTGCCCCATCGTCATCATATTCCCTGTTTTCGACCAGATGTACCCACATGGGACATGCTTCCCCTATTACTGAGATGTCCGGAGATAATTTGTGTATTTCGATAGGGTAAGACTCAGACTGGATAGTGCCGGTAGTACCCAGTATTCCCACATGACGGGATTTAGTTACAGAGCCTATAATTTCTGCCGTAGGGCGTATAACACCTAACACTCTTTTGTCGGGATGGATGCGCGGGATATCGAGCTGTTGAATTGTACGCAAAGCTTTTGCCGATGCGGTATTACAAGCAAGGATAATAAGATTGCATCCCATATCGAAAAGCTTTTCTACTGCCTGTAGGGTAAATTCATAAACCACATCGAACGAACGAGTACCATAGGGAGCCCGGGAATTGTCTCCCAGATAAAAGTAGTCATACTGAGGTATCAGGGATTGTATCTCTGAAAGGACTGTCAATCCTCCGTAGCCTGAATCAAAAACTCCTATTGCGCCCGGTTTCAGCATATAATCAGCAAAAGCATTTATTGATATATTTCAGTATGTAGGGGCGAATAAACATTCGCCTATTGATTGAGATGGGGTTGTTCCAAAAGTATTTTTTAATATCTTCTTGTCATCCTGACCGCAGGGAAGGATCTCCTTTGCGAATGAGATGCTTCGCTAATCGCTCAGCATGACAGTAGAGGCTATCACTTTGATAGTGCAATTCTACTTTTGGGACAACCTCCTACGCCAGTCTTCAAAAATATATCATTAATTATTATTATTATTTACTTAATCCTATCCTTATATAAAAAATGCTTCCTGGTAAGAAGCATTTCCGTATTGTATTTTGTTTGAGAGATACCTTATTTAACTCCCAGTTTCACCTTTACCAATGGGTTGGCATCCGTTGCCTGAGGTGTTACAAAGGCAATAGTAGGATTTGCTAAATCGTAGATACATACAAATCCGCCCTCTACCCCTACCTGATAAACAGCCTCTTTCACTCTTTTGCGTAAAGGCTCGATTAATTTTTCTTCCTGATCTTCAATGTCTTTTTGTGCCACCTCCATAAACTTATTCATGGCGCGTTCCAACTCATATAATTCCTGCATACGGCGATTACGGATATTCTCGGCCATTGAAGTCTGGAAAGAAATAAAGTCAGTATATTTCTTATTATAGTCGTTCTGCATTACCTGCAGTTCATCCTTGTATTTTTGGTTCAGTTCGTTGATTGTATTTGCTGCCGCCACCTTTTCAGGTATCGCTTCCAGTAACTCATTCGAATTAATAAACGCAATTTGTTGGACAGTTTGTCCAAGTACATTTTCTACTAAAAAGAAAGGAAGGGCAAATAAAGACAGTAGTATAATTCTTTTCATCATGATAAGTGCTGTTTTGCAGTAACACAACTTTATATAATCTGACGAAGAAATTTGTCTTAACCCGCAAAACCTGTTGATAGTTGTGTGTTTCGGTGGTATCGGTCAATACCACCGGCTTTCAAAGGCATGATTGCTTGTCAACAACTATCAATTGGTTTTCTTTAGGTTAAATCTTTGCAAAGATATGTAATATTTTGAATACTACAATGTTTTCTTTACTTCAATTTCTTCAAATGGCTCAATTATGTCGCCAATTTTAATATCATTATAGTTATGGATGTTCAATCCACACTCGTATCCGGAAGCAACTTCTTTCACATCGTCTTTGAAACGTTTGAGTGATCCAAGCTCACCTGAATAGATTACAATACCATCGCGGATAAGGCGTATCTTGTTAGCTCTCTTGAGTTTACCTTCTTTGACCATACATCCGGCAACAGTTCCCACTTTGGTGATTTTAAACACTTCGCGGACTTCTACATAACCAGTCTGTACTTCTTTGATCTCAGGAGATAACATTCCTTCCATCGCAGATTTCACTTCTTCGATAGCATCGTATATGATAGAGTACAGTCTGATTTCAACGCCATCTTTATCAGCAGCCCTGCGGGCAGCTTGAGAAGGACGCACCTGGAATCCGATAATAATGGCATCCGAAGCGGCAGCAAGTGTGATATCCGATTCTGATATCTGTCCTACGGCTTTGTGTATTACATTTACCTGTATTTCTTCGGTAGACAATCTTATTAAAGAGTCTGAAAGTGCTTCTACCGAGCCGTCCACATCACCTTTGACAATAACATTCAACTGCTGGAAGTTTCCGATAGCAATTCTCCGGCCTATATCGTCCAGCGTTAATATCTTTTGTGTACGGAGACCTTGTTCGCGCTGTAATTGCTCGCGTTTTGTCGCAATCTCGCGGGCTTCCTGTTCGGTTTCCAGTACATGGAATACATCTCCTGCCTGCGGTGCGCCGTTAAGCCCTAGTATCAGAGCCGGTGCAGAAGGTGCAGCAGATTCTACATTCTGGTTACGTTCGTTGAACATAGCCTTTACACGTCCGAAGTATGTTCCGGCCAGTACAATGTCCCCTTTCTTCAGTGTCCCGTTTTCGACAAGCACAGTAGAAAGGTATCCCCGGCCTTTATCCAGAGAAGATTCGATTACAGAACCTTTAGCTCTCCTGTCCGGATTGGCTTTCAAGTCCAGTAACTCGGCTTCGAGCAATACTTTTTCAAGCAGTTCGTCTACTCCGAGTCCTTGCTTTGCAGAGATATCCTGCGACTGGTATTTACCACCCCATGATTCCACGAGGTAATTCATTCCGGCAAGGGTCTCTTTTATTTTTTCAGGATTTGCTCCCGGTTTATCAATTTTATTGATTGCAAACACAATAGGTACGCCGGCAGCAGATGCATGGTTAATGGCTTCTACTGTCTGAGGCATCACATTGTCGTCTGCAGCTACTATAATGATCGCAATATCGGTTACCTTGGCTCCACGTGCACGCATGGCTGTAAAGGCCTCGTGTCCGGGGGTATCGAGGAATGTAATGCGGCGTCCTGACTTCAACTTCACGTTGTATGCTCCGATGTGCTGAGTGATACCTCCGGCTTCACCGGCAATCACATTTGTTTGGCGGATATTATCAAGCAATGAAGTTTTACCGTGGTCAACGTGTCCCATTACGGTAACGATAGGAGCGCGAGGTTCAAGATCTTCTTCTCTGTCCTCCTCTTCGTTAATAGCTTCTACAACTTCCGCACTTACGTATTCTGTTTTGAAGCCGAATTCTTCAGCTACAATATTTATTGTTTCCGCATCCAGACGCTGGTTGATAGACACCATAATGCCGATGCTCATACAGGTGGATATAACTTTAACCACAGGTACGTTCATCATATTAGCCAAGTCGTTAGCTGTAACAAACTCAGTGATTTTGAGCGTTCTGCTATCTTGTTGTTGTTGTTCGAACTCTTCCTGTTGGCGTTGGGAAAAAGCATCTCTCTTTTCCTTCCTGTATTTGGCTCCCTATTTCCCTCCCTTAGTTGTCAGGCGGGCAAGGGTTTCTTTTATTTGTTTCTGTACATCTTCTTCGTTGACAGCCTGTTTCACTATAGGCTTACGCAATGTATGCTTGCCTTTATCATTGTTGCGTGGCTGTGCTCCTCCTGCACCTGCCGGAGCGCCTTTTTCAATATCGACCTTGCCTTTCTTTATCCGGTTCCGCTTTTTCTTTTTTGCTTCCTCCGATTCAGCGTCAAGCTTTTTCTTTTTAGCTTCTTCGTCTGTTTCCTTTTTCAGCAGGCGAACGGTATTTTCTTTGACCTTTTTCTGGTCTTGCTGCTCTTTTTCCAGCCGTTCTTTTCTTTTTTCGGCCTTAGTCTTCTTGGCAGGACGGGTTTTATCATTGATCGTGCTGAGGTCTATCGAACCTTTTACTACGATGTTTGATTTTATTGTCGCTTTGTTCAATCTGAATACTTCATTTTCAGATTTTTCTTCTTCCGGCTTTTCTTCTTCGATAGAAGTAATAACCTCGTTTTCTACTTTTTCTTCTGTATCGTTATACACAGGCGTATTATCTTCTTCTTCTTTATTTTCCGGAATTATTTCTTCAGGAACTTCGACAACCTTAGCTACTTCGATAACCGGCTCGATGCGGGTTTCTTCTTTAGCAGGTTCTTCTTTTTTCTCTAATTTCTTTGGTTTATTAAGGGCATCCAGATCGATTTTGTCAACAATCTGTACATGCGGCTTTATTTCTTCCGGAATTTCTGTTTTTATTTCTTCCGGTTCCACAACAACAGGCTCTTGCTTAACCTCTTCTTTCGGATTATTCCTGGCTTCTTCTTTCTCTCTCCTTTGATCGAATAATGTTTCTAAATCTGCATTATTTCCAAATTCTCTCACCAACAACTCATGCTGTTCACCGTCAACTTTAGTATTAGGATTTGATTCTATCTCAAAGCCCTTTTTATGCAGGAACTCAACTAAACTGCTGATTCCTACATTCAAATCTTTTGATATTTTTATTAATCTTATAGACATATATTTTTTTTAATTCTAAAATGAACAGTGAACCTGAGAATATGTAATATATGGATGCTGAAACTTATCAGATTTTCTGCTTCGAGTGCAAAAGTATTAAGAAATCAGCGAATAACCAAATAAGGAGGCTATTCTTCATCATCAAATTCGGCATGTAATATGTTCAATAATTCATCCACTGTACTTTCTTCAAGATCGGCTTCTTCGATCAGTTTTTCCCGACTGGCAGCCAATACATTTTTAGCTGTTACACAGCCAATCTTCTTCAACTGGTCGATAACCCATCCGTCAATTTCGTCACGGAATTCATCCAGATAGATGTCTTCTTCGTCGAAATCATCGATATCCCTGTACACATCAATGGTATAGCCTGTGAGCATACTGGCCAGTTTGATGTTGAATCCTCCTTTACCGATAGCCAGCGATACTTCTTCGGGGCGCAACAACACTTCGGCACGTTTTTCTTCTTCATTCAACTTCACAGAAGTAATCTTAGCCGGGCTAAGGGCGCGCTGGATGTAAAGGCTTGTGTTTGAAGTATAGTTGATAATATCGATATTTTCGTTTCGCAACTCACGTACAATACCATGTATACGTGATCCTTTCATTCCCACACAGGCACCTACAGGATCGATGCGGTCGTCGTATGATTCTACTGCGACTTTTGCTCTTTCTCCCGGTATGCGGGCTATATTTTTGATTGTGATCAATCCGTCATTTATTTCGGGAACTTCTATTTCCAGCAATCTTTCCAAGAAAACAGGAGAAGTTCTGGACAGGATAATCTTAGGGTTATTATTCTTGTTTTCTACCCGTTCCACCACTGCGCGGACGTGCTCCCCTTTACGGAAGAAGTCGCTTGGTATTTGCTCTGTTTTGGGCAATAATAGTTCTTCTTTTTCGTCATCGAGCAAAAGGATCTCTTTTTTCCAGATCTGATAAACTTCGCCGGAAACGATTTCTCCTATTTTTTCCTTGTAACGGTTGTAAAGGCCTTCTTTTTGAAGTTCCAGTATCTTGGAAGTCAATGTCTGGCGGAGATTGAGGATAGCACGGCGGCCAAAGTCTTCGAAGAAAACTTCGTCGGTCACTTCTTCGCCTACCTCAAAGTCGGCGTCTATCTTATGCGCTTTCGTAAGGGAAATTTCTGTATTTTCATCTTCCAGTGCGTCATCTTCTACAATGATGCGGTTGCGCCATATTTCCAAATCCCCTTTGTCGGGGTTGATAATCACATCGTAATTGTCGTTCGACCCGAAAAGTTTCGCTATTACATTGCGGAACGAATCTTCGAGAACGCTTATCATCGTCATCCTGTCTATACTCTTCAGTTCCTTGAATTCGGAGAATGTATCGATCAGATTAATAACTTCTTTTTTAGCCATAATAGTTATTTGAATCGTATTAAATATTTCGTGTATTTTACATCTTGGTATGTGAAGGATAAATCTTCTTCTACCGCCATTTTCTTTTTAGCGCCTTCGGGCTTTACCATCTTTGTTATTGTAATGGTGAAACCGTGATCGTCAGATGATTTTAATATCCCTGAGAGTTTTTGTCCCGCTTTGGTGAGGACTTCAACTTCATTGCCCAGGTTTTTGGTATATTGACGGGGGATCTTGAACGGGGATGTCAGTCCGGCTGATCCCACTTCGAGTTCAAAATCTTCTGCATCCCTGTCTAACCGGGATTCGATATTACGGCTCAGGGTAATACAGTCATCGATTCCGATATTGCTATCGCTATCGATTTCCACTACTATTACATTCCCGGGCCTAATGGCAACATCGACAAGAAACATGGGCGTTCCCTGGATATATTCTAAAGTGATATCTTCTATGTTTTTTTTATCTATCATCCGGCAAAATCAATGCTTGAACAAGAAAGAGGAAGCCTAAGCCTCCTCTCCCTCTCTTTTATTTCGTGTGCAAAAATAGGAAAAAATATCGTTTGTTCCAAATTATTTCAAGAAAATGAGCGGATTAAATGTTTTTTAGAATGAAATATAAGGCGTATTGCGTACAATTGTGGTCGGTAATTTTAAATATCTGATGTTCGTAGGGGCGAAATATCTTTCGCCCGAAATTATTTTGACTAAAGCTTTATACTATCTTATTCAATATAAACTCTAATATTCATTATCAATAAATTCTGTCTATGGCGGGCGAAAGATATTTCGCCCCTACAGCATTCGCAAAAAACGAATTAAAGACATATTTAAAATATATTGGATATTAGAATTAATCTTTCAATCAGATTCATTTTCCTTTCGCTTTGAGATCGGATACCAGCCCTTCCAGACTTTCTATTACTTTATCTTTTTCTTCTAATAGCTGGCTGTATAATTCTTTTATATTATCAGGGAAATTGTAATTTGATATATTTTGTTGTTCACCTACTATTTGTTGAGTGACATTCCCTTTAGAATTCTCAGCATTGTTATTCGTGAAAGCATTTTCTGAAAATGTAAATGATTTCATAACTTCTTCCGGTTCAAAATTCTTAAGAAAATCTACCGAAATATTGAGTGCAGCGGCAAATTTATCCAGCAGTTCATCTTCTAATGTTTCTTTCAGTTCCAGATCGGAAACTTTGCCTTGCGAGAGGTTGAGCTTAAACGCTAAATCTCCCTGTGTCATATTCTGGAAATTACGGGCAATCCTGATATTCCTGCCCTGATGAACTTTCTTTTTATTCTCTTTTACAGCTTCCATATTTATTATTGTATATTTCTTTAAACCAAAAGTGTCCTTTACAAGTTTACTGCTAAATTAAGATATTTTACGGCTATCTCCATCATAATTTATCATATTCTTGCTTTTCTTGTTGAAAACGGAAAGAATGGGTTTGTAATCAGCAGATAAATTATTTTGCTTCTAAAATATTTTATCCGGTACTGATCGTTTATTTTTGTAAAAGCGTTCTTTTATTTATGCTGAATTCTAACGCCCCTCAAGGCTTGTTTTTCATTTTGGCATTGCCCAAAACGAAACAAAAGGCTAGTGCTTCGTTCCTCTGCGACCTGTCAGCGGCTTGTTGGCTGATGCAAACAAACGGCTTCGCCCATTTGCATCTACGCCACCTTTGCCGGACAGGTTCCCGCTTGCGGAACTAATGCACGGAAGGCTGACGCACAACAAGAGAGTGTAAACTTTTGTCGCTTTGCGCCACTGGTGCTTTAGCCCTGCGTCCGTTTGCTTAAAGGTTGGGGTACCCATACAATGTAGTTGGCGTAGAAAGTGATGGGCGAAGCCATTTATCACTTTCAGCCGACAAGTTGTTAATGGGTCAACCGGAAAGCTGGACGCCAAAGCCCTTTTGCTTCCTTTTGCGGCTTTGGGCAAAAGGAAGGAAAGTAATCAAAATACCGGAGCCGGAGCGGAGGTATTCGATGATTACGCGCAGTATAAAATAATCAAATATTATTCATCAAAATACTAACTATCATAGATAGAAAACTAAAAGCAATATAATGATTAAACAAAAAACAAAAGAATATCCCTATCTTTGCCCTGTCAATGGTGACATGACATAGATATTGGTAAAGGTTAAGCGTTTAGCTGTTTTCACGCCATAAAAGTCGAAATTTATACACGCAAGACAGCAAGAATGCCGAACCCGCCTTATTATATAGGGCGGGAGGCGTTTCCTGTTTGCGTGAAAGGGCTTCGACTCCCTATGGTGTAGCAGGTAAATGTCTTTCCGCTTCTTTTTTTTCTAACCTATATAATATGCCGGGCACTAACGATAAAAACACTTCTTACACATTCACTGAGATAGCCGGGGATTTTGACGAATGGATTTCTTTCATACAGTCGGAAAAGGCTCCCGACGCCATCAACGCTTCTCTTACCCTGATCCTTAACAACTATCTGGAAACCAAAAGCATGGTGAACTACCTGATGGAGCATCTCACAGATAATGATCAACGGCAACAGCTTCAAAAGATTGACAAGAACCTCGCATTGATGCACACCTTGTACCGCATAGTTCTGGAACAGGCAACGGAAAGCAGGCAGGACGAACCCGAAGCCGTGCCTGAAAAGGATAAGGGACTGTTGGGGTGTCTGTGGCGGAGGTTACGTGATTTATAAGAATATTTCTATTCTTTTTCATCTTTTTTTTCTGAATTTATCTATACGATGTAGGGGCGAATAAACATTCGCCCGAGGCAGTATATATTTGCTCACATTTGAACATCGGGCGAATGTTTATTGGCTCTGCCGAACGCTGTTTCGCCCCCTACAGAAAAAACAAGAATTAATAAACCAATAAAAAGAAAAAAATCATGAAGTATTCTGAAAGACTGGTAAACAAGATCGTAAGCCTGATAGAAGGTGATTCGTATTCCATTACGGAAATATGCGAAGTGGTGAAAATAAACCGTAAGACATTTTATGAATGGCGGGACACAAAGCCCGAATTCCGGAAAGCGATTGAAGAAGCCGAAGAACGGCGCGACGAAGAATTGATGATAACCGCCCGCAGGTCACTGCGTCGTAAACCGGAAGGCTATACCCTGAGGGAAACCAAACGGGAGTATGTGCCTGCTGTAAGCAATCCGCAACATTTCATCCTGACAAAAGAGGTGGTCAAAGAAAAAGAGTATCCAGCCGATACGGCAGCCATTAAAATGATGCTTGAACGTAACGACCGAAAAAAGAAAGAAAAAGAAGAATTGCAGATAAAAGAACCTAAACCGTGGATCATAGAGACTACCGACCCTGAGTTGGGCACGGTGATGAGGCAGGCCATAGAAAGACTGCAGACATGGAAAAAGCCGGGGTAAAGGGCCCCTCCCGTCCTCCCCATGGGGAGGCTGTTAAAGATCGGCTGTACTTACTCTGTCATGATAATGATATTTTTTTTGTCATGCTGAGGAACGAAGCATCTTGTTTAGAGTAAGGAGATTCTCCCTATCGTCAGGATGACAGAGAGTGTAATGTAGTTTATGACAGAGAGAAAATAAAAAAGCTAAGAACTAACGGCTATCAGCTAATAGCCAAAAGTGTTACTT
>JAITVH010000151.1 GCA_031285905.1 Prevotella sp. | reverse complement strand
TATCTATAGCCTGTGTGCCGTTGGTAGTAGTGAAAACGACTTCTTTGCCGTTTACTTTATTCGGAGTATAATCGAAAGGTGAATTCCCGAAGTCAGCAAAATCGCATCGTTTCACATTCCTTTCTGCTCCCACAAGGTATCCTTTCTCTTTATATTCTTTTGCTTCTTCTATAGAGGCAACAGGAATAATAGCTCTCGTTCCATTTTTCAATGCAGCACACATAGTAGTAGTGGCTCTAAAGATATCCACTACTACAACGGTTTTCTCGCTATTTTTGTCACTATAATAAGGGTATAGGGCAGGGGAGAAGCAGATTTCTACTTTCATTATAGTGCCGCTTTTAATCTGGTCAGTCTCTCTAATAATCCTTCGAGTTGATCCAGTGGCAGCATATTTGCTCCATCAGATAATGCATTTGCAGGATCGAAGTGTGTTTCAAGGAATAGTCCGTCAACACCTGTTGCGATTCCGGCCTTGCACATAGTTTCTATCAATTGCGGTTGTCCGCCTGTTACCCCTGAAGCTTGATTCGGTTTTTGTAAACAGTGTGTAGCATCCAGTACTACAGGAAAACCAAATTCTTTCATTTCCGGTATCCCTCTGAAATCGACAACAAGGTCTGAGTAGCCAAAAGATGTACCTCTGTCGGTTATGATTACGTTATTATTATCTGAATCGATCACTTTTTGTGCTGCAAACTTCATTCCGCTTGGAGCTAAGAATTGTCCTTTCTTTATATTAACTATTTTTCCTGTTTTGGCAGCAGCTATCAATAAGTCAGTCTGGCGGCAGAGGAATGCCGGTATTTGTAATACATCAACATATTCGGCAGCCATTTCTGCTTCGTGTGTTTCGTGGATATCAGTAACGGTTGGTATGCCAAATATTTCGTTTACTTTTTTCAATATCTTAAGTGCCTTTTCGTCTCCGATTCCGGTGAAAGAATCTACGCGGGAACGGTTTGCCTTGCGGTAAGAACCTTTGAAAACATAAGGTATATCTAATTTATCTGTAATAGTTTTAATCTTTTCTGCAATGCGAAGCGCCATCTCTTCACCCTCAATTACACAAGGACCTGCAAGTAGAAAGAAATTATCATTCTTTAAGTTTGCTAAATTCATATTTATATACGGTTTTTATTGATAAACTTCATCAAAGTTACAAAGATTATACCGTTTTCAATAATATAAAGAGTAAGACTTTTTCTATTGTCCAGTTTTGTAGGGATAAAGAAAAAAAGCTGTCCGCAATTACATGTTCAGTTTTATACTATTAACCTCTAACCTTAGTATTTTTACCTATGCAATCATATAGCAGGTTATCACAACCAATATATATCGGACAGCTGTACTATATTTATCGAATTAATTAATCATCCTCTGATACATTAAATTCATATCAGTTAAATTGAAAAACTATTCGTTCAAATATCATTATTTCAAGGGTTTAAATGGGCATCTGTATAGTTAATCTTTTAGTATTTTAGTATTAGCGTGCGTAAAGATAATTTATTTTATTTTATATTCTCTGATTAATATGTTAAACTCTTTGAATAAGCACAGTGTATTATCGTAAATCATTGAAATAGTAAGAAATATGATTTGGATTCTAAAATTTAATTAACTAAATTTATATAGTCTCCCAAAATAGAGCAACAATGATTCTTAAAAAAATGAAAAATTAAGTGTTATTTTAACCTCAATTCAATAATAATAATTACACTTGTATTTAATAAAACTCAGACAAGGAAATAATTTCAGAAAGATCATTAAACCATTGCAAGTTAAATCAGTCCAATCTAAATATATCTCAAAAATAAACATTAACGATCAAAGAATAACATATAATTGCATTATCTAATTATCAAGTTTATGGAAACAACTACTGTAAAACTCTATTCGTTAAACTACAAAGAAACAAAAACCTATTTGTTTGCATCTCTATTTATTGTAGGTAATCTAGCCTTACCTCAACTTTGTCACTTGATTCCAGGAGGGGGACTCACATGGTTACCTATTTATTTTTTTACATTAATAGCAGCTTATAAATATGGTTTTCGTGTTGGTCTACTGACCGCAATTTTATCTCCTGCAATAAATTATTTATTATTTGGAATGCCTGCATTGGAAGCATTGCCTGTCATAATGATTAAATCGACAATGCTGGCCGGAGCTGCCGCTTATGCTGCTCACCGTGCCGGTAGTATATCTTTACTTGCTATCATTGGTGCAGTATTGGCATATCAAGTGACTGGTACACTGGTTGAATGGGCTATCGAGAAAGATTTCTTCATTGCTGTTCAGGATTTCCGCATTGGCATTCCGGGAATGCTGGTTCAGGTATTTGGTGGTTATGCAATATTGAAGGCTATTGCTAAACTTTGATCTTTTAAGATATGTATGACAAAACTTTTGAGGAGGTGATGGATCGCTTCCGCGTGATCTCTTTTGCCGAAAATTTTGATATGATTGTGGCTATTGCTAATGGAGGGATAATTCCGGCAGCTATTCTTAATCAACGGTTTAATATAGAAATACAGTTGCTAAAAATTAATCTAAGGGATAGTAACCAGAAACCAAAATATGACAGTCCTAAACTAATATCTCCAATCGATTTTGAATATAAGGACAAAACAATTTTATTAGTAGAGGATAGAGTCAAGACCGGGGCATCTCTCAAGTATGCATGCGAATTACTGAAAGATGCAAAGCTGATCAAGACATTTGCGGTTAACGGTAATGCTGACTACTCATTATATAATGAGAATTGTTTTAAGTTTCCTTGGTTGCTGTAATTAGAAGATGAAGAAGCTTTTATTGGGAATCATATTTGTTATATTATCTCTGCAATATATATATGCAGATGATAATATTCCGGATATGGTGGTTCGAGACTCGGTTGTACTGGGTGAGATAATAGTAACCGGAAGCCGTTCTGCTGTGAATCTGAATAATTTACCGATGAGTATATCTGTCATTGGAAATAAGGAGATAGAAAATCGTTTTGAGCAATCACTCTTACCTGTTATTACTGAACAAGTACCGAGTTTGTTTATAACATCGCGTGGTATCATGGGATATAGCGTGTCTACCGGTGCAGCCGGAGGAATGACGATCCGTGGTATTGGTGGAAGTCCTACAGCCCAAGTGCTGATGTTGATTGACGGACATCCGCAATATATGGGACTAATGGGGCATCCACTAGCAGATTCGTATCAAACATTAATGGCGGACAGAGTAGAGGTTGTAAGGGGCCCTGCATCTGTATTGTATGGTTCTAATGCAATGGGTGGAGTGATTAATATTATCACAAAGAAACA
This sequence comes from Prevotella sp., assembly GCA_031285905.1. Taxonomy (GTDB): domain Bacteria; phylum Bacteroidota; class Bacteroidia; order Bacteroidales; family Dysgonomonadaceae; genus Dysgonomonas. Next base: position 20,229 of record JAITVH010000151.1, on the reverse strand, counting down.
ACAGCAGGATGGAATAAATACAGGGGTGAAAACGATGTATGGTTCATATAACACTCTCAGTACAGAGGTAAATAATGCTGTGCGTTCCGGTAAATTCAATAGTTTCGTTTCGTTGGGATACAACCATAGCGATAATCAGCGTAAGAATATGGACTTCGAGCAGTATAGCGGTTACGCAAAAGTTGGATATGATTTTACTCCGAATTGGAAATCTTTTGTCGATTTGGATCTGACTAACTTTAAAGCATCTAATCCGGGAACTGTTGCTGTTCCGATGATAGACAATGACGCTGATATAACACGTGGTGTAACATCTATATCGATGGAGAATAACTTTGAACGGACTTCGGGTGCATTAAAGTTGTTCTATAACTTTGGTAAGCATGAGATTAATGATGGATATGCTGAGAATGGAGGAAGCCCACTAAATAATCGTTTCCGCTCTAAAGACAGGATGATGGGTATTACTCTCTATCAGACATATAGTTTGTTTGAAGGAAACCGGACTACGGCTGGAATCGATTATCAGCATTTTGGCGGACATGCATGGAATATCTTTATGGATAATTCACCAGATGTTGATATTGCCCGAAAGAGTGAAAATGAAGTAGCAGGTTATCTTAATTTTCAGCAAAATATATTGAGCAAATTTGTCGTGAATGCTGGAATTCGTTTCGATCATCATTCAAAGACCGGAAATGAATGGATACCTCAACTCGGCTTAAGCTATTTTGCATCGGATAACACTGTCTTGAAAGGGATTGTAAGTAAAGGGTATCGTAATCCGACTATACGTGAAATGTATATGTTTACTCCTCAGAATCCTGATCTGGAAGCTGAAAGTTTAATGAATTATGAAATTTCGGTTTCACAAAATCTATTAAATCATTCGTTAACAACGGATCTGGGTTTTTATTATATTAAGGGTGATAATTCTATACAATCCCAAATGGTAGATGGAAAGCCTAAATATATGAATACAGGTGAGATAGAAAATTATGGAATAGAATTTTCTTCACATTATCGGATTAATTCATATTGGAGCCTGAATGCGAACTATAGTTGGTTGCATATGGAGCATAAGGTTGTAGCTTCACCTGAGCATAAACTATATGCCGGAGTGAATTATACAAAAGATAAATGGATGATTGGTACAGGAATACAATTTATCGATAATCTGTATTCATCTGTAAAAACTAATACGACAGAAGAGAAGAAAGAAACTTTTACTCTCTGGAATGTAAGAGCGGCTTATAAGCCAACGAAAATGATAGAGATATTTGCCAGAGGTGAAAACCTGCTGGCTCAAAAATATGAAATAAATGCAGGTTATCCGATGCCGAAAGCAACGGTATTTGGAGGTGTGAACCTGAAATTTTAATAATATAATAACTTAATAATAGTATATCATGGATAGACGCAAATTTTTAAGGGCAATAGCTCTCACGGGTGCCGCCGCTACAATTAAGACTACAAACGGTATGGGCATTCTAACTGAAACAGTCAATAGTCCTCTAACCGGAAATGCGGTAGATATAGTTGCTGTGATGGGTGGTGAGCCTGAGGCAATGTTTAAACGTGCCATACAAGAGTTGGGCGGCATGGGTAATTTTATCAAAAAGGGACAAAAAGTAGTTGTAAAGCCAAATATTGGTTGGGATAAAACTCCGGAATTGGCTGGAAACACTAATCCCAAACTGGTGGCGGAGGTAATTCGTCAGTGTTTTGCTGCCGGTGCAAAAGAAGTAACTGTTTTTGACCATACATGTGATGACTGGGTAAGATGTTACAAAAACAGCGGTATAGAGGAAGCTGCAAAAGCTGCAGGAGCAAAAGTTGTTCCTGCACATGAGGAATCGTACTATAAAGAAGTAAGTCTGCCTAATGGTGTGAAGCTAAAGAGCATGAAGGTGCATGAAGCCATTATCAACTGTGATGTCTGGATCAACCTTCCAATACTGAAGCATCATGGTGGAGCAAACCTGACAATGTCGATGAAAAACTATATGGGAATTGTATGGGATCGTAGGATTTTTCACCGTACTGATCTGCAGCAATGTATAGCTGACTCATGTACTTATGCTAAAAAGCCGGTATTGAATATTGTGGATGCTTATCGTATAGTGACTGCAAACGGGCCACAAGGTCGTTCAGCTGCTGATGTAGCAAATCCAAAGGGACTTTTCATTTCTCAGGATATAGTTGCTGTAGATACTGCCGCTGCTAAATTTTTCAATCAGGTGAAGGAAATGCCTTTGGATCATGTAGGCCACTTAGCAAGCGGACAGGCATTGAAACTGGGAACAATGGATATAGATAAATTGAATATTAAACGGATAAAATTATAATGAGGAAGATATGCTGAAAAAACTGCGGGTAATTATCTCTCTTATCTTATTCTCGCTCATCACATTCTACTTTTTGGATTTTGCTGCGCTGATGCCTGATCAGTTTCATGCATTGACACATATTCAGGTAGTACCTGCCATATTGGGAGGCAGTTTTGTTATTTTAATCGTTCTTATTGCATTGACTTTATTGTTTGGGCGAATATATTGTTCATCCGTTTGTCCGATGGGTATCTATCAGGACATTATTGCATGGGTATCGAAGAAGACAGCAAAGAAGAGGAAAAGATATACATTCAGTAAGGCAAAGAATATACTGCGATGGTCTGTGGTAGCTGTCACTTTTATTGTTGCTATCATCGGGTATCCCGTCCTGCTGGGTGTAGTAGATCCATATAGTGCCTATGGGCGGATCGTGACGAATGTTTTCAAGCCTGTATATCTTGCCGGAAATAATGTTCTTGAGTCTATTTTTTCCAGCTTTGGGAATTATACATTCTATAAAATGGATGTGGCAATAATGAGTGTTTTCTCTTTTGTTGTGGCTCTTATTACTTTATTTGCTATTGGTTTCTTTGCTTGGAAGTATGGACGAACTTATTGTAACACAATATGTCCGGTAGGAACTATATTGGGATTCTTAAGTAAATATTCTTTATATAAAGTCAGGATAGACGATAAATTATGCAATGGTTGCGGAGCTTGTGCTATGAGGTGTAAAGCCTCATGTATCGACAGCAAGAATCATACAGTGGATAATAGCCGTTGCGTGGATTGTTTCAACTGTTTGGGAAGCTGTACCCGTAGTGCATTGAAATTTGCGCCTTATTCAAAGAATAAGGAAAAAGTGGTGGACACTACTAAGACGGATACTAATAAAAGACAATTCTTGACTACGGCGATTACAACAGCTATAACAGCACCTGCTATCCTTGCACAGGAGAAAATCAATGATTTAGTATCTGATAAGGATATACCTACTCGTCAGACTCCTATCCGTCCTCCGGGAGCCAAAGCAGACTGGCATTTAATGCGGCATTGTACTTCATGTCATCTATGTATCAGCAGATGTCCTTCACGGGTTATCAAACCTGCATTCTTAGAATATGGGCTTGGTGGTATTATGCAACCCGTGATGACTTACGAAAAAGGTTTCTGCAACTATAATTGTACTGTTTGTGCCGATATATGCCCTAATGGAGCGTTGGAACCTTTGACGATGGAGGAGAAACATATGCTTCAGATTGGTAGGGTGCATTTTGTAGAGGATATATGTGTGGTCATCACTGATGGAAACAATTGTGGTGCTTGTGCAGAACATTGTCCGACTCAGGCTGTGACAATGGTTCCATATAGAGATGGATTGACTATACCGAAGATAAATCCTGATATTTGTGTCGGGTGTGGAGGTTGTGAGTTTATCTGCCCTGTACGTCCTAATAGGGCGATCTTTGTAGAAGGAAATACAGTTCACAAGCAACGAGACCACTTCGAAGTGGAAGAAAAAGAAGAAGTACAAGTAGATGATTTCGGATTTTAACGGATTGAAGAATATATCTATACAAAAAGGCTTTCAAAATTTGAAAGCCTTTTATTTTATCGTTTATTGTTTTGTATAGACTATTTCACATCTTATTTTCCGGGAATAAGGGAACATCCGGTTTTTTATATATTCATAAGGAGTTCCACTATTCAATTGCATGATTTTTAACTCTCTACCATTAAATACATCAATGGTATTTATTATATTCTGAACCTCATATCTGTTTGGTACATTCTGATCCTGATTGATCATTTGTGTCAGTCCGTCCCAGTCTTCACTTACCCATGATAATCGATAATAATTCTCAGGGAAACGATAATGATGTTGCAGATAATTTTTGAAAGCATTGGCTTGGCTTTGCACAAGCTTCTCATTGTCATAATATGCATCATCAACCGAGGTGAAAGCTATGATGTTGATACTTATCAATGATTGTGTGTTATCTACATTTATTTCATTCAGTTTCTTGAAAAGGTTTTCCAGCACCGGCATATTTGCGCTGTTGTCCGTAATATTTATTACCTTTTTGCCAGGAAAATACATTTCATATATGGTAGTAGATGTATTGCCAGATGTGTATGTTGCGCCTTCAGCGTAAGGCTGAGGTATGGCAGATGTATAATATGGTTGGGCAGAACCTGTACTAATACTACTTGTTGCAGCATAACTAGGAGTGTATGGCTGGGTGTTTGAGATGGTAGCTCCTGATGAATATGAAGTTACAGGTGCATTTGCACCCTGAAATACAGCCATTGCTCTTTCCTCAGCACTCATTGATGGATCTGTTATCACTTGTTGTGCTTGTTGTTGCGTTCTGTTACCGAATAGTTCTGTAGCCGATATTGGCCCTTCAGGAGGTGCTATATCAGAGTTTTTACCTGTAGACTGTGTTTGTACAGGAGTAGTCGATGGACTATATTGATCGTTTGTAGCATAATGTTGCGTAAGAGGAATCGCACCGGATGAATGTATACGGCGAAACTCAGCCATGGCAGGGTCTTCCCCAGTAGCTGTTTGTTGCGGATATTGTGTTGCCGGAACAGCAGTATTGATCGGAGTTGTTACCGGTTGAGGAGTGGCAGCATTTACAGCAGATGCCGGAATTGTACTTGTTGTTTGCCCGGTTGTCGATAAAGAATTCGGCAAAGTACTTCCTTTGTGTATAAGCATGTTGCTTAACGATTCCGGTATTGTATAAACAGGGGTACCACTAGCATCGAATAAAGTCTTCAACAGTTTCAGAGATGCATTACTCATCCATGCTTCGTAAGCGACCTCTTGTTTGTATGTAATATTTGATCTGTTAGACATTTTTTGAAAAACATATGGGGCCTGCGCATTAGAGCCATTCCCAATTTTGTTTTGTCTGTCACCATTCAATACAACAGTAGGTAGCACTTGCATTTTGTCTCCTACTTGTATAAATGGTGTTAGAACGAGGGATTGGTCAGCTTCTACACTAAATTCCGTCAATTGGAATGGTATACTGACATAAACAATTTTGTCATTCCTTTCGAAAGAAATCATATTTGATTGAGCCTGAATATTAGAATATAGCCCAATCAGGAATATTAAGAAAATGATATAATATTTCTTTTTCATACTCATTCAGGATGTGGTGTGTAATTTTCTATATTGTTTGTTCTGTTTGTAATACTTAATCATTTAGCAATCTAAGTCCCATCAGCTTCTAAGGGCAAATATATTGAATATTGTGCGAAATAGAAGAATATATTAGCCTGTTTTTAATAAAAAGCCAAACATTTATCAACTTTTTTACTCAAAATAGGGTTATATTTATCGATAAATAGAATATAAAAGATATGACCAAACAGAAAAAGAAGAACTTTGTATTAGACACAAACGTGATTTTACATGATTTCAGATGCTTAGATAATTTTGAGGAAAATGATGTATATCTGCCCATAGTTGTTTTGGAAGAATTGGATAAATTCAAAAAAGGGAATGACCAGATAAATTATAATGCCCGCGAGTTTCTCCGACAATTAGATTCGATAACAGATGACAATCTTTTTAGTAAAGGAACTCCTATAGGGAGTGGATTGGGAAATCTGTTTGTAGAAACAGGAATAAAAGCACAGGATCGTATTACAGAAATCTTCCCTGAAAGGATTCCCGATCATCGGATATTATCAGCTGTTTTAGAGATATCGGAACGTTATCCTAAAACAAAGACAATATTAGTAACCAAAGATATAAACCTGAGGATGAAAGCCCGTGCGATAGGGCTCGTTGCTGAAGATTATATAAATGATAAGGTTACTGATATATTCTTATTTGAGAAACAGCATAAGACTTTTAGTAATATTGATTCTGTAGTTATAGATAGACTTTACGGCAGTCCCGAAGGGATCAGTATGGATGATTTGGAACTGGATGCTCCCCTGATTCCCAATGAATGTTTTGTGATGAAAAATGGAAAAAAGAGTGTTCTGGCTCGCTACAATCCTTTTGTAGATAAGATAAAGCGGATAGAGAAGCAGGTTTGTTATGGAATTCAGCCACGTAATGCTGAACAGACATTTGCTATTGAGGTCTTAATGGATCCTGAGATAAAACTTGTTGCCATAACAGGAAAGGCCGGAACTGGGAAGACTCTTTTAGCTCTTGCTTCTGCCCTAAAACAAAGTGAGAATTTTGAACAGATATTATTGGCTCGTCCTATTGTTGCCTTGAGTAATAAAGAACTAGGTTACTTACCCGGAGATGAAAAGCAAAAGATAGCTCCTTATATGCAACCTTTGTTTGATAATCTGTCTGTTATAAAAACTCAAATTCCATATGGTGGTGTAGAATCGCGTAATCTGGAAGAAATGCAGAAAAATAAAAAGCTTGAGGTGGAAGCTTTAGCATATATACGTGGACGTAGTCTTTCGGAAATGATATGTATAATTGATGAGGCACAAAACTTAACTCCGCACGAGATAAAGACGATTATTACAAGGGCAGGAGAGGGTACGAAAATGATTTTTACAGGTGACCTTCAACAGATAGATTCTCCTTATCTGGATGCTCAGTCCAATGGCTTAGCATATATGATTGATAAGATGACCGGACAGGATTTGTTTGCGCATATAAATCTGGTAAAAGGCGAAAGAAGCCGATTGTCAGAGATTGCCAGTACATTGTTGTAATATTTCAATTACCATAAAAGAAAGGGAGCCATATTTATAAAGCTCCCTTAGATTTGAAGTTCTGAAAATATAATTATTAATTAAAATAAAACAGGTTCTTAAACCTACAATAAGCTGAACTTCATATTTAAAACATAATAATATCGTTATTTGTTCTCTTGTTAGTTATTTTTAGTAAATATATTCTTTTTTAACAAAAGGATCTTAGTTTTATCAAATAAACTATTTTTAGGATTTAAAGATACTTATCTGTAAACTTAAGTGAAAAAATAGTATTCTTATAATGCGAAATTGGTATGATTTTGTCAAGTGAGAATATTTTCTAATTCCTGTATTGGATCAGGTTTTCTGCTATCTACTTTAGCAAGTAACGTTTCCAGTAGGGGCAACATGTAATTTAATCTTCCGGTTTTAATAATGAAATTCCATAAAGGTTCAAATTTTTTCCAACCTCCTGTATAGAATAAATGTTTTAATTTGTGTTTCGTATTTTCGTGTTTAAGTGATGCATCGAAAATATTAGACCATTTATAGAACTCTTTGTATGCCCAATGATAGCCATTTTCCAGTTCTTTTATTGTTAGGTTATTAGTTTTGTATACAATATGGCGGGTATCATATAAATCCCAGTTTCGCGATGTGATGCGATTTGTGCTTTCCATTTGCTGGAAGAGGCGCGTACCGGGATAGGGCGTTAATATATGGAATGTGGCAGTAGTAACGGCATTTTCTATTCCCCAGTCTACAGTTCGTTGGAAAACATCTTTATTATCATCGTCTAGACCAAAAACAAAGCTGCCATTGACCATAATACCAAATGAATGTAAGCGATTTACTGCTTCTTTATAGTCTTTTGCCAGATTTTGTTTTTTATTGCTTTGTCTTAGGTTTTCGGGAGAAAATGTTTCGAAGCCAACAAATACACTGCGAAACCCAACCTCAGCGGCTTTTTCTATCAAGTTGCCATCGAGTATAGAGTCGATAGTGGCTGCGCTCTGGAATACTCTGTTCATCCCTTTCATCCCCTCGAATAACTCTCTCGCAAATTTTTGATTTCCCAGTAAGTGATCATCAAGAAAGTAAAGATGCTTGCCGGGTAATCGCTCTATTTCAGCCAGAGCATCGTCTACAAGCTGTGTATAAAAGGATTTTCCTCCGGTAAAGAAAGCATCTTTATAACAAAAATCGCAATGGTGCGGGCAACCTCTGGATACGACTAGAGAATTGGGTACGAGATATTTTCCTCTTTTTATCAGATCACGCCGAACCGCAGGAAGATTCCGCAATGAACGTGTATTGGAGCTATATATTTTCTGAGGATTTCCATTTCGAAAATCTTTTAGAAAACGCGGGAACGATTCTTCTGCCGGCCCTGTAAAAATACTATCGGCATGTTGTGCTGCTTCTTGTGGCAGGGAAGTGACATGTAATCCTCCCAATATAACATATGCACCTTTTTTTCTGTAGTGATCTGCAATTTTATAAGCCCGGAAAGCATTTGTGATATATACTTGTATGATAACAAGATCGGGGTTATCATTCAGATTTAACTTTTCTATATGTTGATCTTGTAAGTCTATTTCATCAAAGGGAGACAGATATGCTGCAAGCGTAGCCAAACCTAATGGAGGAAACAATGAATATTTTATTGGCCGCCAGAAGGGGCTTTCTGCCTCTGTGAGTGCTGGGAGTATTAGTTTTACTTTCATAATGTAGTTTGTGAAAGAACTTTGAATTGCAAAGTTATTGTTTTTTATTAATAAACAAACATCTCCGGCATTATTTTGAATAAATAATTACTGATAAGATGAAACCATATTCAATAAGCAGTCAACTTTTTATATATTTATCATCTATAAATAAATAGTATTATGAAAGTGATTGAGAAAATAGCTGAAAATGAAAATTATACTGCTGTAAACATTGGCACTATGGATAAGCTGACAGAGCACTCCATAATTCATCCGAAAAGTAAACAGGAAATTACAGGGAAGGTCTTTGTAAAAGATGCCACAAAATCTACGGGAACCGAAATATCAATGCAGGTACTGGCACCGCATACAGATCTTGGATATTTTCATATACATAATAAAAATGAAGAGATATATATTATATTGAAAGGTTCGGGGGAGTTTCAGGTAGATGATGATTGTTTCCCTGTAAGTGAAGGTAGTTTTGTCAGGGTAGCACCTAAAGGGAAGAGAAGCCTTCGTAATTCGTCTGACGAACCTATGATATATATGGTGATACAATCTAAAGAAGGCTCGTTGGGACTTTATTCTTCTGACGATGGTGAAAGGATTGAAAATGAACCGAAATGGAAGAGGTAAGGCCTTGTTTTTATATCATTCAGATCCTGTGCTAGAAATAAGTCATCATTTTTTTCTAAATAAAAAAGACAAAATATTTGTTTTATTCAAAAAAGTATTACTTTTGTATCCATATTCAAACGAATAAGATTGGAATGAACAAATTTTCTTTTACATACTTTTTCTTTTTTTATTTTTACTTCTTTAAGAGTAGGACAGGATTTTGTATGTAAAAAGTTGGAAGAAGAAATGAAACAATAATAAAATATAGAATCCTGTCAGAAATGACGGGATTTTTTTTTGAGATAAAAATACTGTATGAAAAAAGTAGCTATACAAGGAGGATTAGGGGCATATCATGGCATTGCCGCAGAAAATTATTTCGGAGAAGAGGTGGAAATTGTCCCATGTATTACGTTTCGCGATATTTTTAAGGAAATAAAGAAAGAACCGAATACTATTGGTATCATGGCTATTGAGAATACTATAGCTGGTAGCCTATTAGGAAACTATGAGTTGCTGAAAGAAAACAAATTACCAATAGCCGGAGAATTTAAGCAGCGGATATCGCATTGTTTGGCTGCTTTGCCCGGGCAATCTATCCATGATATCAAAGAAATACAATCGCATCCGATTGCATTGATGCAATGTACAGAATTCCTTGATACGCTGCCGGGTATAAAAATAGTGGAGCATGAGGATACCGCTTTGGCTGCTAAAGATGTGGCCACGCATCAACTAATGGCTACGGCTGCAATATGTAGTGTGAAAGCTGCAGAAATTTATGGACTGAATATTTTAGCGAGGGGAATTGAGACTAATAAACACAATTTTAATCGCTTTCTTATTTTTGGTAACCGCTGGATAGTAGACGAACTACAAAAGGATGAGGTGTTGAATAAGTCTTCTATTGTATTTACGTTGCCTCATACAGAGGGTAGTCTATCAAAGGTATTATCTGTTTTTTCTTTTTACGGAATAAGTTGGACTAATATTCAGTCGTGACCTATAATTGGGAGAGAGTGGGAATACCAATTTTATGTGGATCTGAAATTTTCAGACCTGGAACGATATCATCAGTCATTGGATGCTATCCGTCCCCTGATAAGTGAACTGAAAATCCTGGGTGAATATCCGGATGGCAGGCAGAGTGAGATTTAAAGAAATATAAGTTCTAAATTTAGAATAATCAGCTATTAATAAAAAATATGAAAACAATAATATCGGCAGATCGCCTGAATACGGTAGAAGAATACTATTTCTCGAAAAAACTAAAAGAAATAGCCGAGATGAACGCAGCGGGGAAAAATGTGATTAGCCTGGGAATTGGCAGTCCTGATCTCCCTCCATCAGAGGAAACGATTAAGGCTCTTTCTCAGTCGGCCGGGCAGAGCGATACTCATGGTTATCAGTCTCATATAGGAATACCTGAGCTAAGAAAGGCTTTTGCCAGTTGGTATAAGAGATGGTACAATGTAGAATTGGATTCGGCGAAAGAAATACAGCCTTTGATAGGGTCAAAAGAAGGAATACTTCATATTTCGCTTGCGTTTCTCAATCCGGGAGATGAGGTATTGGTTCCTAATCCGGGATATCCGACATATACTTCTGTCAGTAAAATGGTAGGAGCTTCTATTAAAACCTACGATTTGAATGAGAACAATAACTGGCAGCCGGATTTTGAAGCCCTTGAAAAAACAGATCTTTCTAGAGCGAAGTTGATGTGGGTAAATTATCCGAATATGCCTACAGGTGCGAACGGAAGCCTTGCTCTTTTTGAGAAGATTGTTACTTTCGGAAAAAAACATGGTATTGTTATTGCCCATGATAATCCTTATAGTCTTATCCTTAATGAAAAGCCTTTGAGTATTATGCAGGTGGAAGGGGCGAAAGATATATGTATCGAGCTGAACTCGATGAGCAAGTCGCACAATATGCCGGGATGGAGAATCGGGCTAGTAGTAGCAAACTCTCAATTTATACAATGGATATTGAAAGTATTGAGCAATATAGAAAGCGGAATATTTAAACCAATGCAGTTGGCTACAGTTGCGGCATTGAATAACTCTGATGAATGGCATCATAAGAATAATATAGAAGTTTATTCGAATCGCCGTAAACATGCAGAGGTCATTATGGAGAGATTAGATTGTATATATGATAAAAATCAGGTAGGAATGTTTTTGTGGGGAAGGATTCCGGATCATTATAAAGGTAGTGAGGAACTTGCAGACAAAATATTATATCAGGCTAATGTGTTTCTTACTCCGGGATTTATATTTGGCAGTAAAGGAGAAAGATACATCAGAATATCATTGTGCTGTAACGAAGAAATGTTGAAGGAAGCATTGGAAAGGATCGATAAAATTAGTTCTTAAATTGTTTATCTTTTTTGAATGAATTTATCTATAGTAAAGATAGCTGTTAGCCTATAGCGATTAGCTGATAGCTCATTAGAAAAATATAGAAAAAATGTCACCTTTGTTACCTTTTAGTTAAAATTGGAACTGTCATGTTGAGGGACGAAGCATCTCGTTTAGATGTAAGGAGATCCTTTCTTTCGTCAGGATGACAAGAAGAGAAAATAAAAAAGCTAAAAGCTAACGGCTATCAGCTAATAGCTGAGAACTGTAACCTTTGTTACTTTTTAGTTAAAAAATAAAATAGTAATAATTTATAAATAAAAATAATAGATAAGATATGAAACTAGAATCAATTTTGTTGCCGGGAATAGAAGATAAACGCCCGATGGTGATCGCCGGCCCATGTAGTGCCGAGACAGAGGAACAAGTAATGAATACAGCGCGCCAGTTGGCAGCTGATGGAGTGAAAATAATGCGCGCTGGCATTTGGAAACCCCGTACAAAACCAGGAGGATTTGAGGGGGTTGGCAGTGAGGGACTTGCGTGGCTGAAGAAGGCAAGACAAGAAACCGGGATGTATATCTCTACAGAAGTAGCAACTCAGAAACATGTATATGAAGCCTTGAAGTATGGTGTCGATATACTTTGGATTGGGGCACGTACGACTGCAAATCCATTTGCCGTACAGGAAATTGCTGAAGCGTTGGAGGGAGTGGATATACCTGTCTTGGTGAAAAACCCTGTTAATCCTGACCTGGAATTATGGATAGGAGCCTTAGAACGTCTTAGCAATGTAGGACTTACTCGTCTGGGAGCTATACATCGGGGATTTAGTTCATATGATAAAAAGATTTATCGTAACCTTCCGCAATGGCATATCCCTATCGAGTTGAAACGCCGTATGCCTGATTTGCCTATTCTGTGCGATCCAAGTCATATTGGGGGCAAGCGCGATTTGATTCAACCACTTTCCCAGCAGGCGATGGATTTGAACTATGACGGGCTGATAATAGAAACACATTGCGATCCTGAAAATGCATGGAGTGATGCGGCACAACAGGTAACGCCTTCCAGATTGAAAGAAATTCTGGATAGCCTTGTCATAAGAGAAGAGGGACAATCGACAGAGGATCTTTCGGCGTTGCGCAGACAGATTGATGAAGTGGATAATCAGTTGTTGGAACTGTTGGCAAAACGTATGCGTATATCCAGAGAGATCGGTACATTCAAAAAAGAACATAATATGACGGTCGTACAAACAGATCGTTATGATGAAATACTGAATAATCGTATTCCTCAGGCGAAATCACTGGATATAAGCCCTGAATTTATGCGCATTATATTAGAGGCCATACATGAGGAATCAGTAAGACAACAAGTCGTTATCCTGAATAAATAGATTATGAAAATATTAATTCTGGGAGCCGGAAAGATGGGCTCTTTCTTTGCCGATGTGCTGAGTTTCGATCAGGAAGTTGCAGTGTTTGACATAGATCCAAAGCGTTTACGGTTTGTATATAATGTCGAGCGTTTGAGTAAACCGGAGGAGGTTAAAGCATTTAATCCTGAAATAGTTATTAATGCAGCCACTGTAAAATATACAATTCAGGCATTTGAAATGGTTTTGCCATATCTGGATGAACAATGCATAATATCAGACATTGCTTCTGTAAAGACAGGGCTAAAAGAGTTTTATGAAAAGACAGGCCATCCATATGCTTCTTCGCATCCGATGTTCGGTCCTACTTTTGCAAATCTGAATGATCTGAGTACGCAAAATGCAATTATCATTTCAGAGTCGAATCACTGGGGGAAGATATTTTTTAAGGATCTGTATAATAGTTTGAAACTGAATGTTTTTGATTATACATTCGAGGAACATGACGAAACAATAGCTTATTCTCTTTCCATTCCTTTTGCGTCTACTTTGGTTTTTGCATCGGTGATGAAACATCAGGAAGCTCCGGGTACTACCTTCAAGCGCCATATGGATATTGCTAAAGGGTTGTTGTCGGAGGACGATTATCTATTGACAGAAATTTTATTTAATCCATATACACCCGGTCAGGTTGGCGAAATAAGGAAAGAATTGAAAGCATTACTTGAGATTATAGAGAAGAAAGACAGTAAAGAAATGCTAAACTTTTTGACAAAGGTACGGGCGAATATTGCTGAAAAGTAATAGTCTGTAATAAAAGATTGAGGTAAAATGGTATCTTATGGTTAAGATATCATTTTTCTTTTCTTATAGATGTTGACAAAATGGAAAATATTTAAGACAACAGAGACTACCATTAATGTTTCGAAAGGAAAACTGAAACGTGAATTTGTACCATAGGTAGATATGGCTTGCAATATAGATGCAGCAAATACAATAATAGAGATTATAGAGGCGTTTTTAATATTTTTATTGCTGATAATCAATAGTATATTGTATGGTGTCAGTAATGCGAATAGTATCTTTATTAGCTGTAGTATAATGCGTTCTAAATAGCAAATGTAGAGTACCACATTACTTGCCTGGGGTATTTTGAAATTGTAAGGTTCCCAATAAAGTGAAGTTTTCCAGAAATCTTTCCATGATATGAAGACTTGTTTTAGGTAAGATGTAGGATTTAACCTGATTGTCTCGATGCTATAATTATATAACAAACTGGATAACTCAGGAAAGGATAGTCCGGTTCTCTCTTCAAGTTCAGGATATGCTTCCCATATAGTCATTGCAATTTCTTTATCAGAAATTTTGTTGTCCCGATGTTTGGCATAAATTTCTCCGATTTCTTTATATTCGGGTGAAGTGTTCTCTGCAAATGATACACAATTTTGGGCTAAATTGAAACCATAATAGGTGGTTGGAACAAGATATCCGGTATTGATTTTGTTCACATATGACCATCCGAAATATAATGAAAAAGGGATAATTATTATGATTGAGTATTTTACTAAAGAAAATTTTGACTTTTTATTTTTGCATATGAATATAGACAAAAGGATAACAGGGAGAAATATGTAAAATGGTTTTATTAATACAAGAAATCCTATAAATAAAGATATAATAGCTAAAGGTATGAAGTTGGTTTCTTGCATTTTCAAAATCTGAAAAAACTTGAAGAAAATAATTGAAATAATAAATAAGGTGAGTGTTTCAGTCAGAATGGAAAGTTCAAAGAATATAGCAGGTAAATAACATGCACCTAATAATGTGATTATTAGAGATTGCTTTTCCTGTATATTGATCAATATGAGTGTTTTATAGGTGACAACTAATGTGCATATTCCCATCAAAAGTTGCAAAATGACTGTAACAGTTGTAGAGAGACCACTCAGACTGAGTAATAAGGGGTAGCCGGGAGCGCGTTCTCCCTGATATCCTTCAAGATTAAATTTTAGCAAACGTTCGGCCAGTTGTACATACCCAACACTATCAGGATATAGGGTAATGTGTTGATAAACAAATGATAATAAAAATCGAATGAATATTCCAAACAGCACAATTGTAAAAATCGGATTATCAGTCAGTTTACTCTTTATTTTATCTATTGTTTTCAAAATGTATTTTTTATCAAAGATAATGTTTATCACTTATTAAATATTAAATTGTAAAATGATTATTTTTGTTCTGGTGTACACGAACTTTTTATATACAATTTAGTTTTATATATAACCAAGATAAATATAATAATTATGTTCGATAATGAGAAAAGGGCCTTTGTTGCTATATCTGATAATGCAGAAGTATGTATTTTGCCCAATATGTCAAATCGTCATGGACTGATAACGGGTGCTACCGGAACAGGGAAAACTGTCACTCTACAAACTTTAGCCGAAACTTTTAGTGAGATGGGGGTTCCTGTATTTGCTGCCGATGTGAAAGGTGATTTATCAGGAGTCGCTGCTATCGGAGGAAATAAAGAAAGCGTAACAAAAAGAGTAGAATCGTATCATTTAGCAGATAAAGGTTTTAAGTTCCAGGCATTTCCTGTTCAGTTTTGGGATGTCTTTGGAGAACAAGGTGTTCCTATCAGGGCGACTATTGCAGATATGGGGCCATTGTTATTAAGCCGTTTACTTTCTCTGAATGATATCCAATCGGCAGTTTTAACCATAATTTTTAAAATAGCGAAGGATCAGGATTTGGAAATCATTGATTTAAAAGATCTTCAAAAATTATTGGAATATGTTGGAAATAATTCTAACAAATTTACTACCGGATATGGTAATATTTCGACTGCCAGTATTGGAGCAATCCAAAGAGGGCTTATCACTTTGGAACATGATGGGGCGGATAAGTTTTTCGGAGAGCCGAATCTGAATATTGATGACTTGATTCAAACGGTCGGAGAAAAAGGTGTAATTAATATTTTGGCTGCAGATAAATTAATGAACTCGCCAAAAGTATATACTACATTTTTGATGTGGTTGATGACAAAACTTTTTGATGTGATGCCGGAAGTTGGAGATCCGGATAAACCGAAAATGGTATTTTTCTTTGACGAAGCACATCTGTTGTTTAATGATGCGCCGAAAGCTCTTTTAGAAAAAATAGAGCAAGTAGTTCGCCTCATCCGTTCGAAGGGAATTGGGATATATTTTATTTCGCAAACTCCATCGGATATTCCGGATTCAGTATTGGGACAATTGGGGAACAGAGTTCAACATGCACTTCGGGCTTATACGCCTAAAGATCAGAAAGCGGTAAAAGTTGCCGCTCAGACATTTCGGGCAAATCCTGCTTTTGATACAGAAAAAGCAATTTCAGATTTAGGTACAGGTGAAGCTCTTGTTTCATTTCTTGATGAAAAGGGTAGACCGAGTCAGGTGGAGAGAGCTTACATTTTACCGCCCGAAGGACAGATTGGACCATTGGAAAATAGTGATAGAGATAAAATGGTACAGGGTTCTTTATTATTCCGGCATTATTTTCAACTTCAGGATCGGGAAAGTGCTTATGAAAAATTGACTGAAGAGATGAATAATACCTTGAGTGAAAAAGAAATTGCGGTGAAAACAAAAGCTGATGCCCAAGCAGCGAAAGAACAAGAAAAAGCTCGTCGAGATCAGGAAAAATTGGATCAGAAAAAAGCAACAGAGAATAAGCGTTTTTGGAGTAAAATGATGACATCAGTTGTCACTCCTATTGCAAAGCAGGTTGTAAATGCCTTTATTAAAGGAAGTTCTAAAAGAAGATAATTCGAAAATTTGATATAAGAAGGGAGTTGATTTTGTTGAATCTGCTCCCTTTTCTTTTTTGATATTTTCGAGCAACTGTTTGTCTGACTTCAAATATTCAATTCTCAGCGGGTTCAGCTATGCTATTTTTTATGTTTTTATTTTGAATTTATCTATATATGCTGACATGCTAATTAACGAATTAGTAATATGTCAATAAATAAATTAAGAGTTGAAAATAAAAACTTGGAAGGAATAATGAAAAGCTTAAAAAAACAAGATGTTCAAATAGTGGCTCAAATATGTAACCTTTGTTACCTTTTAGTTAAAATGGATTTCTATTTTTAATCTGTTTCATTTTATAGAATTAGTGTATTGGTTTATTCGGTCGCTAGGAAAATGATTTAATATTCCACTATTTTTATTTTTTTGGTTTTGTTACTTTTTAATTAAACAATAGATTTTAAATAGATACTTATGTTAATAGTTGTTTTTGATATTTATCTATATTTTAGTAATAATATAATTTCTATAATGAATAAATTGAGACATTGATCGATAGTAAAAAAGAAAATGTATTAATAAAAATAAGGGATTATAATTCTTTTATATAAGTCAATGTTATTTTTCTTTGTTTCTATGTGTAATATATTTATTTATAGTTATTTAGAGAAGAGAATGCTGTTGTGTTATTTATATATTTACATCCGTATTTATGGAGTTAATAATTAATTCTTGTACAGTGATTTCTAATTCTAAAAAATTATTATTTAATATTAGTATTTATATTTCTAATATTTTGCTGTTTTTTAATAATAAAATATCTAAAACTATTTGTAAGTTTTACTATGGAAAATATTGGTGGAACTAAATTATTTTTTGAGAGAATTAATTAAGAATTATAATTGTGAATATTTTATGAAAAGAAAACTTATAAATATCTGTAAACTATTGGTGGTCTATTCTTAAGAATGGAAATAATGTATAAATAACTTAATAAAAATAATATGATATATTCAATAAAAATTATAGCTTTACATATATGCAAAACTTTAGTATAACCCTATTGTCTAATATTATGTATAAATATATAATCCTTATTCCAGCCTTTGTCGGTTTAGTGTCTTGTAGCAGCCTGTTTAATGGAGGTAAAGCACGTATATTTCTATATACCGAAGATGAAGCAAAAATAGTTTATAGAGAGGATACATTAGCCACAATGAAGAGTGAAGCTTATAATACTGTTAGTTTTCCAGTTCCCCGTAGCAGTAAAGATATTAATCTTATGGTATTTACAGATTTACATCCGGAAGGACGTTTGATAAATGTTCCATCAAAAACAAGCTTATCCTTTTATGCAAATTTTTGGTCTCCATTCTTTACCGGCTTTCTTATCGATTTGACTAATGATCAGCGATATACTTATAAAGATCCTATTTTGTTAGATGATAATCTGAATGTTATAACTAAAATGCCATCCCTCCAAAGACAGCATTTTATAAAATATCAGAATAAACGTAGTGGTTTGGAAAAGATTAAAGAAAGAGAACTACCTAAAAAAGGGGATCTATATATGAATATAAATTTACCTTATATCAATTCTTTCTATTTACAACCCGATTTTGAGGGAGAAAAGAATAGTTTTGGTTTTTTAGGCTTTGGCATGGGTTTAGACTATTATTATTCAAATAATAATTTTCTAAACCTAACTATTGCCGCAGCAATGGATTTTGAAATACCTTTCCCTACCCACATTGATTATGGCGGGGGCACGGATGAAAATGCTTCTTCATTTTATCTTCTTCTTACACACAATCATCGGTATAAGAAGTTTTCGTATGGTTACGGGCTTTCTCTTGCCCGGAATTTATGGGTTTTTGATGATTATGATATCGATATCCGGATTCGGAAGTTTGATACTACGGCTGGCTTAGCTTTCAATAGTTACTATTATTTTTCCAATAAATTTACGATTGGTTTGAATTATCGTCCTACCTTTGTCTTGTTAAATACAAAATCGGATCAGACATTTAGATATGAACATCAGATCGGAGTTGATTTTGCCTTTAAGATAAGCTTGAATAAATAAAATAAGATGCAATTATTGAGATCAAAATATTGGATTGATTATGAATTGATAGATTCCGGGGGATTTGAAAAACTGGAACGGTTTGGCAAATATATAATACAGCGTCCCGAGCCTCAGGCTGTCTGGCGTAAGTCTTTACCGGAAGCGGAGTGGGAGAGAAGAGCAGATGCTACTTTTAAAAAAGATAAGAAAGGTGATATATCCAAAGACGGTAATGACAGGGGTGTATGGATACAGAAAAAGCATATGCCTGACCAATGGTATATCGATTATCATTATAAAGGGATGAAATTAAGATTCCGTTTGGGATTGACCTCTTTTAAGCATGTCGGTATTTTCCCGGAACAATCCGAGAACTGGAATTATATATATGATACAATATCGGGTCTGGAGGTGTCTGAACCTAAAGTTCTCAATTTGTTTGCATATACCGGAGGGGCTTCTATTGCAGCAAAAAGTGCAGGCGCAGATGTAGCGCATGTTGATTCTGTTCGCCAGGTAATTACATGGTCAAGAGAAAATATGGAAGCTTCAGGTTTGGATAATATCCGTTGGATTGTGGAAGATGCTCTGAAGTTTAGTCAAAGAGAGGTTAAACGTGGCAAGAAGTATAATGGAATTATACTTGATCCTCCCGCATACGGGCGAGGGCCCGATGGGGAAAAATGGATACTCGAAGATAATATAGCGGAGTTAATGAGCTTGTGCCAAGGTCTTCTTGAGAATAATAATTCTTTTTTGATACTAAATCTGTATTCGATGGGTTTCTCTGCTGTTATAGCGCAGAACCTGATAAAGGATTATTTTCCTGATGCTACCGATTGCGAATTCGGGGAATTGGTTATTCCCGAACAGTCGGGTAAGGAACTGCCTCTGAGTATATATGCCCGTTTCAGAAAATAGTAGAAAATTGAGGTATCTTCTTTGGGTTTTATACCGTTACTTTGTAAAACAAAAATAGAACTTGACCGTTAAAAATATGTACTTTATAAAATTAACAACATTATGAAAAAAGGTCTACTTATTGTAGGGATTGTTATAGTCGTTATTCTGGCTGCCATGGTGGCAATTCCGTTCTTGTTTAAGGATAAAATCAAAGCTATTGTTTTGGATGTTGCCAACGAACAACTGAATGCAGAAGTGAATATTGGTGACTTTGGATTGAATTTATTTTCTAATTTTCCGAATGCCACTTTATCTCTTAATGATGCTACGGTTATTGGGATTAATGATTTTGCAACTGATACCTTGTT
>JAITVH010000016.1 GCA_031285905.1 Prevotella sp. | reverse complement strand
ATATGATAAGAAGATAGGGAATATACAGGATTTCAAGAGTATTCGCTTTATGCGGATGTTCCTTACTAACTTTAAGCAATCTACCTTCCTTCGTTTTGGGACTCTGCAACTCGTAAGGGGTGACTGGCGTGTATATGAACAGACATTAAACAAGGAAAATACGCCATCCGGTACAGGTACAATAGATGTTGCCACTGTAAATATAGAAGAAAACTCTGATCGTCGTCCTGTAAATTATGTTCTGCCTCCGGGAGTAAGCCGGGTAATTGACCCACAACAGGCACAGCTAATAAAAGATAATGAGCAGTCTCTGTCATTACGTGTTTTAGACTTAGATGCAGGCGATGCGCGAGCTATCTACAAAAATGTCTTTTATGATCTGAGGAGGTATAAGCGGATACAGCTATATACACATGCCGAAGAAATTCTTGGAACAGACAATCTTACTAAAGGTGACCTTACTGTCTTTATGCGCCTTGGCTCCGATTATAAAAATAATTATTACGAATACGAGATACCTCTGGTTATAACTCCTGAAGGGACTTATAATGCCAATAATTCGAGTGACAGAAATACTGTTTGGCCTGCCGACAATATGTTCGACTTCCCGTTAGATTTGTTGAAAGACTTAAAACTTAAGCGGAACAGTGAGAAACGAAAAGCCGGATCGACAATCAAATATACTGACCTATATTATGATTACGATCCTGACAAACCAAACAATAAGATAAGTGTCATCGGTAATCCTTCCTTGTCAGAGATCAATGTAATAATGATAGGAGTAAGGAACAATACCCGGGTAGAAAGATCGGGTGAAATATGGATTAATGAACTGCGACTGACTGATTTTGACGAAGAAGGAGGTTGGGCGGCTCAAGGGAATCTAAATGTTGCCCTGTCAGATTTGGCAACGATAACCATGTCGGGAAGAAAAGAAACATCCGGGTTTGGTTCTCTTGATCAAAGCCTGATGGAAAGACGGTCGGACGATTACCATACATATAATATAGCAGCGAGTATCGAGTTGGGTAAATTTATACCCGAAAAGGCAAAGGTTAGCTTACCACTCTATTACTCATATTCGAACCAAACTTCTACTCCTAAGTACGATCCGTTCGATCAGGATGTGACTCTCAAGGAATCGATGGATATTGTAAGTACGAAAACTGAGAAAGACTCGATAAAAAGTCTTGCCCAGGAGAGGACTACAACTAAAAGTGTTAGCTTGAACAATATAAAGGTCAATATACAAAGTAAAACCCCTATGCCTTACGATCCGGCAAACTTTGGGTTCAGTTATGCTTACAGTCAGAGCGAGACCAAAACCCCGACTATAGTATATGATCTGAGCAAGAATTATAAGGCAACGATGAACTACTCCTATTCTCCTGTAACGAAGACATGGGAACCTTTCAAAAAAGTGGAGAGCAAATCGGGTGCAGCCAAATTTGCAAAATCTCTTGGCTTCAATTATTTGCCAAGTAATATAGGTTTCAATTCAAATATTACCCGATACTATACAGAAACATCACTGCGTGACATTGAAGGCTATAGGGTAGGGGCGGTGAATAATGATATTCAGTTCTTGTCTTGGAGTCAGTCTTTTCTATGGGATCGGGATTTCAACTTGAACTGGGATTTTACTAAAAACCTGAAATTTACGTTTCAGTCGGGAACGAGAGCCGAAATAGAAGAGCCATATTTACAGGTCAATAAAAAACTGAATCGGGATGATTATGACGAATGGAAAGATGCCGTGATCCGAAGCCTGAAAAGCTTGGGTAACCCTTTATCTTATCGTCAGACTGTATCGCTCACCTATCAGTTACCATTTAAGAGTATTCCAGCAATGGATTGGGTTACTTCTAATGCCAGCTATAATAGTGGATATAACTGGGATAGGGGAGCGACGATTGATAGCGTGGAAATAGGTAATACTATCAGTAATATGCTTACTCTTGAATTGACCAACAGGTTCAATCTTACTTCCTTATATAATAAATGGGAATTTCTAAAGAATGTAAATAGCCGCTTTGATGCAAGAAGCAGAACACAATCACCTAGCCAGCACCAGAGAGAAAGGGAGCAAAAGCAACCGGAAAGACGGAGATATACTCAAAATGTGAGTATACGTCGCGGAGATACTATAACCATTACTCATGGACTAAATACGAAGAAACTTCAGGTTTTGGCTCGTAAAGACGGTAAGAATTATAAGGTGAAGTTCAAGCAAAAAGATGAGAATACCATTGTTATTACAAACAAGGATTCTGCCGATATACAATTAACTGTTGAGGGTAAATATAGCGATAGTAATACATCTAAAGTATTAAAAGATATAGCAGAATATTCGGCTAGAGGGCTGATGTCTGTTCGCAGTGTGGGTTTCAATTATTCGAGAAGAAATGAGACTCACATATCAGGATTCAGACCGGGTACAGGGGATGCTTTCGGTCAGAAAAATTCTGAGTATGGAATGGTTCCCGGATTAGGCTTTGCGTTCGGACTGGATGGCGGTAGCGACTTCATCGATAAATCGATGAGCAGAGACTGGTTGGTTATGAATGAAATGAATATTACTCCGGCCATATATAGCCGAGCCGAGAAATTTGAATTCAGGGCGCAGGTAGAACCGATCAAAGATTTGAAGATAGAGCTGAATGCCAACCATGAAACCAGTAGGCGTACTGAGGTTCAATATATGTTTTCAGGTGCGCCTGAAACACGAGGGGGGAATTTCTCCATGACTACCATTGCCCTTGCAACAGCATTCCAGAGCAGTAATGCTAAAAATGGATATGAATCTAAGGCTTTCAATAAATTCATTGAAAACAGGGAAACCATAAAAAACAGGTTGGAGAAACAATATAATAATACAAACTATCCTTCAGGGGGATTTATTAGTTCCGAGAATCCATTATTGGTGGGTAAACCATATTCCCCTTCAAACGGAGAAGTGGATATAAATTCTGCTGATGTATTGATCCCTGCATTTATATCGGCATATACAGGAAAAAGCGTTGATAAAATATCCCTGACAGCATTTCCGTCTCTTTTATCTATATTACCTAACTGGTCAGTTACCTATGATGGGTTAGGTAAAATATCATTTATAAAAGAGAAATTCAAGTCAATACGTTTGAGTCACAGTTATTCGTGTTTCTATCAGGTTAGCAACTATAGTTCATTTTCCAATTGGGTAGATGCCGAAGATGACTTAGGCTTTATTCGAGATGTATTGAACGGAAATCCTGTGCCTTCGTCTCCATATAATATATCATCAGTCGGAATTGCGGAGCTTTTCAATCCTCTTTTCGGTGCAGAAGGGACTCTCAACAATAATATGACAATAAGTGGCCGCTACAATTATAACAGGACATTAACCTTGAATATGTCTTCATACCAGATAATCGAATCTCTTAACAGGGAATTTGTTTTTGGATTCGGATATAGAATTAACGAATTTAATCGTATCTTAGGGCTCAAATCGAAAAAGACATCTCAGATCAATAATGATCTGAATCTTAAAGCCGATATATCTTATAGGGTTAATGAAGCTTTATTAAGAAAAATTGAAGAACAGTTTACTCAGGCAACTAACGGAACAACTATAGTAACATTGAAACTATCAGCAGATTATACCATGAGCAGAGCTTTGACATTACGGGCTTTTTATGACAGAATCTTGAATAAACCTTTGATCTCATCATCTGCATATCCGACTACCAATAGCAACTTTGGAATCAGTCTGAGATTCACGTTGGTTCAATAAAAAATAAAAGTGAATATATGTTTGCATAAGAAAAAAAAATCATTTAAGTTTATTTTTTCAAATGTTAAACAATATCTTTGTCTTAATTGTTAACTAGAATGATGAAGATGACGAGATTATAGCTTTATTATATCTCAATTTCACAATTGGATAAAGCTTTTTAATCTTTGAATCTATAAAATAGGAATTAAAATCAAAAATGAAGAAATCAACAATATGGATATTGGCAGGAGTAATGGCATTTGCTTTCTTTTGTTTACTATATCTTCAAATAAACTTCTTTCGCGCTTCGGTAACGTTGAGGGAAGAAAGACTTGATGATATAGTAAACCGGAGCCTGAAAGATATTTCCAGAGATTTTGAGTTAGCTCAGGCAGATCAGTATCTGGATGCATTTATAGAAGATCAGAATAAAAAGGCAGGAGTATATGGGACTCGCAATCAGGATCAAGAAGTGACGATAAGACAACAGGAAAAAGTAAAAATCAGGATTGAAGACGATAAATTTGATATCGAACATAGTAGTATAATTTCAACTGAATCGAGTTCTCAAAATCAAATATTCCAGTTGCCAAGCAGCAGGGGAAAAACAAATACCATATCGAAGAAGATGTACGATATGCAGGAGGAACAAAAGAAGAGGTTTGCTGCTGAATTGGAGAACTTAATAAAAGTTGCAAAACAAATAACAAATACGGCGAGCCATAAACCGATTGAAGAAAGAGTAAATTTTAAAGAACTAGGGCCAAAGATAAAAGAGCAAGTATGGTATAATGGAAATGGCTTGGAGTTGCCATTTGAATATGAGGTTGTTGATAAAAATAATAAGACAATATATCCACAGGGAGGGCTTTCTGAAAAATGCAAAGAAATGGCCAAAAGAAGGGAGTACTATTCTCAGGCTTTATTTCCTAGCGATCCGGACGATAAAGCGATGTATCTGAAAGTTTATTTCCCTACGAAGGTACAATATCTCATGAGTGAGCTCAATGCGATGTATCCGGCGATCGGATTTACATTCATATTATTGGTGACATTTATAATAACGATATATATTATATTCCGGCAAAAGCGTTTATCGGAAATGAAGAACGACTTTATGAATAATATGACACACGAGCTCAAAACACCGGTGTCAACCATTTCGCTGGCCGCTCAGATGCTAAAAGATGGATCTATCATCAAATCGCCTGAAGTTTTTAAACACATTTCAGGGGTGATAAATGATGAAACAGAGCGCTTGAGTTTCCAGGTAGAAAAGGTGCTGCAAATGTCGCTCTTTGAAAAGCAAAAGGCTACATTGAAAATGAAAGAGCTGGATGTAAACGATATTGTGGTAAGCGTAGCGAATACATTCCAGCTAAAGGTCGAAAAATTCGGGGGAAATCTCGATATAGACTTGGAGGCAACCGAATCAGCTATCAATGCAGACAAGATGCACTTTACCAATGTGCTGTTCAATTTGCTTGATAATGCTGTTAAATATAGGAGGGAGGACGTTCCTTTAGAACTGATGATCCGTACATGGAATAATAACAATAAGTTATACATTTCAGTAGAAGATAACGGAATCGGGATAAAAAAGGAATACGTTAAAAAGATATTTGAACGTTTTTATCGTGTGTCAACAGGCAACAGGCACGATGTAAAAGGCTTTGGGCTTGGTTTGGCATATGTAAAAAAAATAGTGGAGGATCATAAAGGCACAATCAAAGCCGAGAGCAATCAAGGTAAAGGCACGAAATTTGTAATAGCATTACCTGTAATGAAAATTAATGAGTAAATAAGTAAATAAGAACAATTGTAAATAAGCAAGTTAACAGTTATGGAAGAAAAATTGAGATTATTTTTATGTGAAGATGACGAGAATCTTGGTATGTTACTAAGAGAATATCTTCAGGCAAAAGGTTATAATACAGACCTTTTTACAGATGGAGAAGTCGGCTATAAAGGCTTTGTTAAGGAAAAGTATGACTTGTGTATATTGGATGTGATGATGCCGAAAAAAGACGGGATCACATTAGTGAAAGAGATCAGGGCTGTAAATACAGATATCCCGATCATATTTTTGACTGCAAAAAATATGAAAGATGATATACTGGAAGGATTCAAGGCCGGAGCCGATGATTATATCACTAAACCATTCAGTATGGAAGAATTGGTACTTCGTATCGAAGCCATTTTCCGCCGTGTAAAAGGTAAGAGAAGCAAAGAACAGCAGGTATATCAGTTTGGCAATATGTCGTTTGATACTCAAAAGCAGATTTTGACGATCAATGGACAAAGCACTAAATTGACTACCAAAGAAGCAGAACTTCTTGCACTTCTTTGTGCTCATGCTAATGACATTCTGGAAAGGAATCATGCCTTGAAACAAATCTGGGTAGATGATAACTATTTCAATGCCCGTAGTATGGATGTTTATATTACCAAATTGCGTAAGTTATTGAAACCGGATCCGAGTATTGAGATTATCAACATACATGGTAAAGGTTATAAACTGATAGCTCCTGTAAATGAGGATGCTGAAGGTGCTGAATAATCACTTTAACAAGTTAATTTGTATTTAACCATACAGGTTTATACAATAGAAGTATTATCTCAGACAGTAGCTGGAACTATCCTCGCTACTGTCTGTTTTCTTATAACTCGTTTTCCTTGTTTGTTTTGTTGGTACATTGACAAAGGGAAGTCTTTCGGATAATATACCTTAAATTTTGAGATTTAATAATTTATACCTTATATTTGCAGCTTCTGTAACCAATGACAGTAAGATAATATACCTTAATAATCTAAAAACATAAATGTATGAAGTTCAAACTATTATTTAGCATCTTCTTTTTAGTAGCAATAACCCTTTCTGCCCAAAATCGCTGGGAGCTAACAGATGATGGAGGAATATCATGGAAAGTGAAAACAAATGACATTCACAGCGACCATGTAGAAATGAGTGGCAGGCAAATATCAGTTATCCTGACCTATGGAACTGACAAAGAAGGTAGTCTGATCAGTAATAAACTACTTGTTTTTCCGATGTTGAGAACCATTCCGAATGACACACATGCAAGCCTTATGCATAACTTCGGCGATGATGTACAGCCTCTTATCAAAATTAATGGGCGAACCGTAAAGGAGAAACCGATATCCTTTTATCAGAAAGGGATATGGAAATCGACCTCGGATGTTGGTCAAAATGCAACGATAGAACGGGAGCTTACCCCATCAACCAATTTCCCATTGGCTGTAGAGAAGTTCACAATCAGGAATAACGGAGATAAGGATATAAAGGTAGATATAGAGAATATATCGAAAGCCTCGACCACACACAAAGAAAATGGTGTTTATGGATCATACGAAGTAAAAGCATGGACACAAAATAGTGGTGTGTACACTGTGCAGCCTAATAGTTCGGCCTCCTTTTCCATGATCTACTCTGCAAGGAGAACTACATCTCCGCAACTTTCCTTTGTAAATATTGAGGAAGAAATAGCCAAGAGAGAAGAGTTTGTCGATCTTATGTTCGAGAATATACAGTTTGTCAGTCCTGAACCGATACTAACCAAGATGTTCGATTTTGCCAAAATACGGGCAATGGAGAGTATCTATGAAACTAAGAATGGTCTGGTGCATGGTCCGGGCGGAAGCCGCTATTATGCCGCAATATGGGCAAATGATCAGGCAGAATATGCCAATCCGTTTTTTGCATATACAGGATATGACACAGCGATAGAGAGCGCTATAGTTTCGTGGCAATGGTTTGCCAAATATATGAACCCGGAATATAAGCCGATCCCCAGTTCCATTATAGCTGAGGGTGATAGTTACTGGAATGGGGCAAGAGACAGAGGCGATCAGGCAATGATTGCATATGGAGCAGTACGCTTTGCCCTTTCGTTAGGAGATAAAGAGAGGGCTCGCCAGATATGGCCATTGATAGAATGGTGTATCGAGTTCTCCAAACGTAAGATTAACCAAAATGGCGTGGTTGCTTCTGATAGTGACGAGCTGGAAGGACGTTTTCCTGCCGGAGATGCCAATCTTTGTACATCATCCCTCTTTTATGATGCATTGGTCTCTGCTGTGTACTTAGGCAAAGAGATCGGGATACCTAAAGAACAGGTGAAGGAATATGAGACCATGGCCAAACAGATGCATGAGAATATAAACAAGTTCTTCGGGGCAAATGTACAGGGGTATGAAACATACCGATATTACGAGGAGAATGACGTACTGCGTTCATGGATATGCATACCTCTTACAGTGGATATATTCGAACGGGCAAAAGGAACTGTAGACGCTTTGTTCTCTCCATTATTATGGACTAATGACGGATTGCTGACAATCACAGGTGATAAGACATTCTGGGATCGTTCTACTCTTTATGGATTTAGAGGAACATTTGCAGCCGGAGCCACCGAAAGGACTCTTCCTTATTTCATCGACTATTCGAACAGAAGATTGTTAGGCGAACACGTTCCGTATGCAGTTGAGGCATGGCCTGAAGGAAACCAGCGTCATCTATCAGCCGAGAGCGCCCTATATTGCAGAGTGGTCACAGAAGGCCTCTTTGGTTACAGGCCAACTGGATTGAATAGCTTTGCTGTTACACCGCAATTGCCTGAGACATGGGATAAGATGGAATTGAACAACCTGATTGCCTGTGGCGGAAAGTCTATCGATATAAAGATATCAAAAGACAAGAAAGGCATTAAAGCCGATATCTACGCCGATGGCAAATTGGTGAAATCCTATAAAGGAAAAAATGGAGAAAGCATTGCATGTAAGTTATAAACATGTATGTAAGATAATCCGGTTAACCATATCTTAACAAAAGCTTAATGTGAAGGCAAATAAACTTTAACGATTTAGGGTTTATTTTGCCTTCGCTAAACTTAAAGAAGATTATGATACGCTTTTATTACATTATTACCTTATTTCTGTTAATATTTATTGTCCTTCCGGTTCAGGGACAAGATACCCTGGACTTCAAACCTTCCGGAACAGTTATCGCCCGTGCTTTTCTCGATTACAGCACAGGATTTGGTAAAGTCAACGATGAAAGAGGCTTCGATATCACCAGGGCTTTTCTGGGCTACAACTATAAGATAACAAGTAACTTGCAGGCTCAGGTTATAATAGATGGCGCTTCCGGAAACTCATCGGGTAAACTGGAGCCTTATCTGCGCAATGCTTTTATCAATTGGAATGATAAAGGATTGAATATCAATCTGGGACTGACAGGACTCATGCAATTCAGCACACAGGAAAAGTATTGGATGCACCGCTATATATTTAAGTCGCTTCAGGATGAGACCAAGATGGCGCCCAGTGTAGATATGGGTGTCACAGCCGAATACGAAATAAACCGGTACCTTTCAGTAGACCTCAGCCTTACTAACGGAGAAGGCTACAAAAAGGTAAAACGCGATAATACCATGCGCTACGCAGCCGGATTGAGTTTGCACCCTACTTCTACAACCATCCTTCGTGTATATGGCGACATTTACAACGATGACGAAATTCAGCGTGATGCCTTACCCGAAGGTGTTGAAAATACCAAGTATAAAGACCAGTACACCCTTTCATTGTTTGCCGGCTATCAGGACAAGAATGTGTCGGGAGGCATAGAATATAACAAGGTATACAATAAAGGCTTTATCAATAAGAAAGACTATTATGGTTACTCCTTCTATGCTTCGGTCAGGGCGGCTTCCAAATGGCGGATATTTGCCCGTTACGATCTGATAGATTCAAGCACCCCTGCTTCTTTTTCCGAACCCTGGAATGACTTTGATGGACAACTAATGATGATAGGAGCAGAGTTCCGCCCGCTTAAACAGCTTAAGTTTGCACCTAACTTCCGGAATATCAACCCAGGCAGAGGAAGATCAGAGCAATATCTGTTTGTCAATGTCGAATTCAGCCTATAGACACAACCGATAGTTAATATCCATTTTTTAACTAAAAGGTAACAAAGGTAACACTTTTGGCTATTAGCTGATAGCCGTTAGCTCTTAGCTTTTTTGTTTTCTCTCTGTCATTGACTACATTACACTCTCTGTCATCCTGACGATAGGAAGGATCTCCTTACTCTAAACGAGATGTTTCCTTCCTCAGCAAGAGAACCCTTAGCTGGCGCGGACGTCCCGTCCGTGTCCACAATACACACAAGCTGGAAGCCTGCGCGAGCAAGGCTGTTAAGTTCTGCATTTCAATTGTCTCCGCTTAAAAGCGGAGGATTAGCATTAGCAGATGATTTAGCCAAACAATTTTTCGACTAAAGTCTTTTTCTTGCAATACCTGTACCCCTGCCTTTTAAGGCAGGGCAATTGAGAACTTGACAGTCTCATCTATCGAGAAGCCCTAGCTGGTGCGGACAGATAATTCCTTATTCTTCATTCTTATCCCGGCTTTTTCCATGTCTGCAATCTTTCGATGGCCTGTCTCATCACAGTGCCCAACTCCGGATCGGTAGTCTCTATAATCCATGGCTTAGGTTCTTTTATTTCCTTATCCTCTTTCTCTTTCTTTTTACGGTCATTGCGCTCGATAACAAATTTGATAGCTGCCATAACAGGGGCTACTTCCTTTTCTTTAATAATCTCTTTCTTAAGGATAGATACATTCGGGTTACTTGGGGACGGTTCATACTCTCTCTTTGTTTCTTTTATTCTATAGCCTTCCAGTTTCTCCTTTAGTGACCTTCG
>JAITVH010000157.1 GCA_031285905.1 Prevotella sp. | reverse complement strand
TAGCGGGTATATGTTTTATGAGTAGCCGTTGTGCCGACCTTCAGCTTGTACTGCTCGTTAAACTTGTCGAAATACGATATAATGGTTTTCTCTTCTTCCTCGTATCCGAGAAAAATATTCCGCAAACGCTCCGGGGACACATACCCATCAATGGTCATCAGCTTGGTATAGTGCATGTTCAATGTCGCCCGTATATTATCGAGCAGGCGATTCAGGTTTCGGATCTCTGCGGTTTGCCCTTTGGCTTTTTCCTGTTTGGAGTCCCACTGGTCGGGTTGTACGAATAGTTTGCTACTAAACTGGGAACGAACGCCTTTAATGGTTATCCGAACCATTATTCCTACCGAACCGTCTTTCTTCGGCTCATTCCTTTTCACGTAGAAAAGGATGTTGAATGTAGATTTCATACCGTTACTTTTTTAATGCTACAAAATTAAGTTATTGAATCTGTAACAGAGCAAAACAACGATAGACAATATGCGACAGTTCAGGGACTTATGAGGTAATTCGGTACGGTTTTTACTTTTTGGATTTACCGTACCGAATTAGTACCGAATAAACCGTAAAAGTTGGCTTTTTAATGTCTTTTTTCTGTCTTCAAGAAAATGAAAAAAGCCCCCTAAATGCCGGATTTAGAGGGCTTTGTACTGATTTGTACGGGAAGTGTCTTCTCCCTTTAGTGATCCCGCTGGGGCTCGAACCCAGGACCCCATCATTAAAAGTGATGTGCTCTACCTGCTGAGCTACGGAATCTCCCTGTTGCTTTATTAAAGCGAGTGCAAAGGTAATAGAAAATATTTATTATCCAAATTTATACTTCTAAAAAATGCATGATATAAAAAGGTTTATTACTCTTATCCCCACACGAAACACCCATAAAATAATTATATACAAACACTTACAACCAAATGCTCTCATTAACTAAAAAGTCATTTTTTTAGTTTTATTTCCGTTCCTTGACAAGCAAAAATTGATTTTGAAAAATCATTCGGGATACCCCGTTAAAAGAATCTGAATTATCCTTTTTTCTTTATAACCAGATTTATTGTCCTCAGCATATAGGAAGGATGCCTGATTTAGCGGATGGAACATAAAAACTCATAAATCGGTAATTCTCTCTACTATACAAAGATATATTTTACTAACTTTGTTTAAAGTCCTTTACTATAGATGAAAAGAATACTTTCCCTCGTTATACTATTATTTTGTATTAGTGCTGTTTTTCCAAAAATATCACAGGATACAACACTTATTTCCCTGTATAAATTAGTAGAGCATAAAGAGCTTTACATGACAGAGAAAGAAGAAGGAATATCTGAAATAAAAAAAATGTTCAAAACACCCAATATTACACCGGAGCAGCGATATGACATTAACCTTAAACTCTATAATGAATATAAAACTTACATATCAGATTCTGCAATTTATTATGCCAGAGAAAATACTGTGATAGCAGAAAAGCTAAATAATCCAGCTTGGGCATACGAATCTCAATTGGATTTAGTATCACTATATATCGTTGCGGGAATGTACATAGAAGCAATCGATATTCTTAAATCAATAAATAACAAGAATCTTTCCGACTGGCTATTGATAAAATATTACGATTGCTATAAACAATTATACAACTATTATTCAAATAATAACCCTTATACTCGCATATATATAGAAAAAAGCAAATTATATAGGGATTCTTTGCTCAATGTTCTGGATGAAAAGTCCAATCACTATAAAATAGTATATGCTGAAAAACTATACGACGAGAATAAGTTGCTAGAAGCCAGACAGATTCTACAGAATCTTTTAAACCGGACAGAATCCGACACTCATGAAAAAGCTGTGCTTGCATATGCGCTTGCAAACATTTACAAAAAAGAAGGAAGCATCGGTTTACAAAAACACTATTATGCTATATCCGCTATCTGTGATATAAAAAATGCGATCAAAGAGAATGCATCCATGCAGGCCTTGGCTTCAGTCCTATATGAAACAGGTGAAGTAGAAAGAGCTTATGATTGCATAAAATCGTCGATGGAAGATGCAATGTTCTGCAATGCACGATTGAGAACATATGAAGTATCTCAGATATTCCCGATTATAGACTCTGCCTATCAGGAGAATGTAAACAAACAAAAGTCTGAACTACAACTATTCCTCATTCTTGTCAGTATATTATCCATATTTCTGATTATAGCAATAATATATGTGTACAGGCAAATGAAGAGAGTTGCCCGTATACGCAAGGAACTTTATCACACTAACGTAAAACTGAATGGGCTCAACACTGATCTATAATCAACTATTAATCAACTAAATGACGTCAACGAAGAGCTCTCTGATGTAAATAATGAACTATCAGAAGCAAATCAAATCAAATCAAAGAAGCATATATAGGACATTTCCTTGATTTATGCTCGACATACATTAATAAACTCGAAAAGTATCAGAATACACTCAATAAAAAAGCGGTGGAGAAGAAGCTGGATGAACTATACAAGATATTAAAATCCAGAGAGATGATTGACAATGAACTGAAAGAACTCTACGAAAACTTTGACAATATATTTTTACATTTATATCCTAACTTTGTTGAGGAATTTAACTCCCTATTGGTGAGAGACGGACAATTTATACTAAAACCAAACGAACTATTAAACGTAGAACTTCGTATATTTGCATTAATAAGACTGGGAATAACCGACAGTTCCAAAATTGCAAGCTTTTTACACTATTCTGCAAATACCATTTACAGCTATCGCACCAGAGTTCGGAATAAAGCCGCCGTACCCCGCGAAGAATTTGAATCTATGGTAATGAAAATAGGCATAATAAAGAAGAATTAAGGCATACCACATCCATATTTTTCAACACCTTCAAAGCATTTAAATATCTGTAATTTAAATATTTAACAATTTACGTTATCTATATTTTATCCATGTGGATTTTCTTTACTTAATAACTGCTTATATTTTTGTATGTAAGAGGTTAGGTCCATTTTCAGTCTCCAAAACTGAAGAAACTATGTTAACCATAAACAAGAAAAATTCATAAATCGTATAGACCATGAGAAAAGATCAAAAAAAGAAATGGGCATATGTGAGTAGAATAGGTTTACTTATTCTGACTTTACTTTTTACACTTCACTTATCGGCTCAAAACAAAAAAACAATTACAGGAACAATCCTTGACGAAAAAGGAGAAAGTATCATAGGGGCATCCGTTGCAGTAAAAGGTACCGCCAATGGCACTATTACGGATATAGATGGTAAATTCTCCCTGGATGTAAATGAGAATGATATCCTGTCCATATCTTATGTAGGGTTTTTAGCACAGGAAATTCCGGTAACAGGCAAATCCAACCTGCAAATTACCTTGAAAGAAAATGCGGAGATGCTCGACGAAATTGTTGTAGTAGGTTATGGCGTAATGAGAAAAAGAGACTTAACCGGAGCAGTTTCTTCCATCGATTCAAAATCAATGCAGGATAAACCCGTCGCCAATATCGGAGAGGCCTTGCAGGGACGGGCTTCCGGTGTTCAGATTATAAATTCAGGCGCACCGGGTAGTAATGTTTCTATCCGTATAAGGGGAATAAGTACAATTAATAACAGTGAACCGTTATTAGTAATAGATGGCGTACCGACAGACCTTTCTTTAAACGCTCTCAATATGGACGATGTGCAAACAGTCGATGTATTAAAAGATGCTTCGGCTACAGCTATTTACGGATCAAGAGGTGCAAATGGGGTCGTTATTATTACAACCAAAAAAGGAAAATCCGGTGATGGTGTTGTATCATTCAGCGCCAATTGGGGTATACAGAATGCAACCAGCATGCCCGATATGCTAAATGCAAGTCAATTTGCGTCTTACCACAATAACATGATCGCAAATTATAGCGGGACGGAAAACCTGATGCAAAGACCCGATTTTGCTGACCCGACAACATTGGGTAAAGGAACAGACTGGATGGACGAATTATTCCGGACAAGTACGATCCAGAATTACTCCGTATCTTATTCCGGCGGTACAGATAAGAGTAATTATTATGTATCAGCAGGTATTCTGGATCAGGAGGGGATTGTTACTGATACTTCTTATAAGCGGTATACCGTACAATTCAATGGGGAATCGAAAGTAAAACCCTGGCTTAAATTGGGCAATAATGTTACATTAAGCCATGATGCCAAAAAGCAGGGAAGCTACAGTATTCGCGATGCGATGGCCGCACAACCTACACAACCGGTTTACAATGAAGACGGAACTTATTCCGGCCCGGGCAATCCAGCATATTGGTATGGAGATATTAAGAATCCGTTAGGGAATGCAAAAGTCAACAGCCAAACTACCAAAGGCTATAATTTGCTGGGAAATATTTTTGCCGAGATCAATTTCTTCGATAAAGTTACTTTCAAAACGCTGGGTGGTATAGATTTTAAGTTCTGGGACAAGGAAAACTTTAGCGCTAAATACGATTGGAAACCGATTTCCCAACCTGAATCATACCGCTACGAAGAATCTAACAAAAGCCTCACTTACCTTTGGGATAATACCCTTACCTATATAGATACCTTCAACGAAAATCACCATCTGAATGTGATGATCGGCTCGAGTGCCCAAAACAATGTATACAATAAAATGAATGCCAGCGTACAAGGTTTTCTGAGCGACAAGAATAACCAGTTATCTAACGGTTTGAACCAACCGACAGTCGGCGGAACGAAGAATGACTGGGCGCTGCTTTCATTTATGGGCCGTGTAAACTATAACTATACTGATAAATATTTGCTGACATTAACCGTTCGTCGCGATGGCTCTTCTCGTTTCTCAAAAGACAATCGCTGGGGAACCTTCCCTTCCGTTGCAGCAGCATGGCGTCTGTCGGAAGAAGCCTTTTATCAGAAGAACAAATGGGTAAACGATATAAAGGTAAGAGCTGGTTACGGAGTTACGGGAAATCAATGGGGTATAAATGAGTACGCCTATTTTACTAAACTAAAAACAGGACAATATGTATTTAACGGAACGCCTGTATCGACACTGTATCCGCTTGTAATGCCAAATCCGGATGTTAAATGGGAGACCGTAAAGCAATGGAATGCAGGGATTGACCTTTCACTGATCGACCAGCGTATTAATTTGTCATTAGACGGATATATTAAAAACACGACCGATATGCTGGTACCGATGGCGGTACCTATCACAACAGGATATTCGGATATCTATGTACCAAGTATTAATGCCGGAAAAGTGCGGAATACAGGATGGGAATTAACCATATCTTCCCGGAATCTGACGGGAGAACTAGAATGGAACACAGATTTGAATGTCTCTTACAATAAAAATAAAGTCATCAGCATGAATGAAGGTGTACCTCTATTTACCGGAGATTATATCAATATGACGAAAGTATTGGTAAATGCAGA
Organism: Prevotella sp.; assembly: GCA_031285905.1. Taxonomy (GTDB): domain Bacteria; phylum Bacteroidota; class Bacteroidia; order Bacteroidales; family Dysgonomonadaceae; genus Dysgonomonas. Next base: position 5,284 of record JAITVH010000157.1, on the reverse strand, counting down.
AGGTAATCCGATCAATTCATTCTACGGCTATGTAACAAACGGTTTGTTCCAGAACTGGGATCAGGTCAACAACGCCTCCATACAGGTTCCGGGAGGAACAGCACCGGGGGACATCCGCTTCAGTGATCTGGACAATAATGGGGTCATAAATGATAATGACCGTACATACATAGGTAATCCGACTCCGGAATGGTCATTCTCGATGAATAACAGTTTTATTTACAAAAACTTCGATTTGCAAATATTCCTGCAAGGAGTAGCCGGTAATGATATTTACAATGCAAACCGTATCTGGCAGGAAGGAATGGCAGTACCTCAAAATCAAACAGCTAAAGTATTGGACAGATGGACTGGAGAAGAAACCGGTAATTCAGTACCGAGAGCTGTATACAGTGACCCGAATAAGAATGCACGCCATTCGAGCCGATTTGTTGAAGACGGTTCTTATCTAAGAATAAAAAACCTGACATTAGGCTATACATTGCCGCAAGCAATCTCAAAGAAAGCCTATTTACAAACAGTACGCATGTACATGTCATGCCAGAATCTCTATACCATGACAAAATATTCAGGATTCGATCCGGAAGTTGGAGCTAATGGTATAGACCTAAGTACATATCCGCTCACCCGTACGATCAGCTTTGGAATAAATGTCAAATTCTAAGGTTATAAATTTAATATTAAAGAAGAGAAAATCATGAAAAAAATAATATATACAGGTCTTATAATGTTAGCATCTTTACTGGTCTCCTGTTCGGATTTCCTTGATAAAGAACCTTATGAAGACCCTAGCGCAGAAGTATTGAGCGACAAAGAATCTGCCATCGCTTTAGTAAACGGGGCATATCAACCCCTCCAACGTCCTAAGCTCTATAATATGCGTATCTGGACACTCGATATTATTGCAGGCAACAGTGAAGTGGGTGCAGGAGGCGGTACGGATGGTATAGAGACTGTCGATATAGCCAATTTCGTGACTACTACCGACAATGCTGCAGCTTTGGATATCTGGCGTGGCCCCAATCCCGGTATCTTGTATTGTAATACGGTTTTAGAAAGTATTCCTTCTATGGATATCGATCAGGCTTTAAAAAACAGATGTATAGGGGAAGCAAAATTCCTGAGAGCACATTATTATTTCATTCTGGTACAACTATTTGGAGATGTACCTCTAACAACAACCACTCCTAAACCGGGTGATAATCTCAAGCCAACCCGTACAGACAAGATGACCATTTACAACGAAGTAATCATTCCTGACCTGAAAGAAGCCATAGAACTTTTACCTCCACGCGAAGAGTATTCGGGTAGTGACATAGGCCGTGCTTCCAAAGGAGCAGCCGCAGGTATGCTGGCTAAAGTTTACCTTACATTGGGGATGTATGATGAAAGCCTCAAAATGTGCAACATGGTGGAAAGCCAGGGTTATACATTAAATCCGGATTATAGCGATTGTTTCGGCGGTGAAGCCAAAAATAAGAATACATCGGAGTCACTTTTCGAAGTTCAATATTACGGATTGACAAAAGCCGATTTCTGGAGTGATGAAAATCAGGCAAACTGGCTCAGCACCTATATGGGGCCACGAAATTCAAGATGGGTAGGAGGTGCCTACGGATGGAACCAGCCTACACAGGAATTTGTAAACCAATATGAGAATGGTGATCTACGAAAAGACAAAACAATCCTGTATGAAGGATGCCCGTCTTTCGACAGTAAGACCTATAAGTCAAATATGTCAAATACAGGCTATAATGTCCGTAAATTCTTGGTTCCGTTATCAATTTCGGCCGATTATAATACAAACTCGGCAAGTATCATCGTATTGCGCTACGCTGATGTATTACTGATGAAAGCCGAGGCCCTGAACGAATTAGGGCAAACATCTGATGCCGAAGAGCCGCTTTATCAGGTGAGAAAAAGAGCAGGATTAACCAACCGTGACGATGTGGAAGGGCTGACTCAGGACCAGATGCGCGAAAAAATCAGACAGGAGCGCCGTATAGAACTGGCATTCGAGGGACATCGCTGGTTCGACATGATACGTTGGGATAATGGGCAATATGCTCTTGATTTCCTGCATTCCATTGGTAAAATAAATGCTTCACAAAAGCACTTGCTCTTTCCGATTCCACAAAAAGAAATAGACACAAATCCAAATCTGAAACAAAATACAGGATATTAATTTTTAAATACCGACTATCATGAAATTATATAAAATAATATCATTACTTACACTATTATTTCTTTTCTGGTCGTGCACCGACGAGGATAATACGGAATATAATAAAGGAGACCAGCCATTGGAGATAAGCGCGTCAAAGGAAACTGTAGAACTGGATGCGCTGAATCCTGCATCGGAAGCTATAAAATTCATCTGGACATCGGGCACAAACAACGGAACCGGACTGGCAATAGAATATGTTTTTCAGATGGACAAACAGGATGGTAATTTCGAGAACGGGATATCCATAGACATGGGACGCAACGTGTATGAGAAATCGTACAAGAATGAGGAACTTAATGATCTGCTTATTGATAAATTCGGCATAACGCCAGCTTCGGAAACAATATTCCAATACAGAATTATCGCCAAAGTGGCTTCTGAAAATCTTGAATCTCAGACTTCTCCTGTTCAGATCATAAATATCAAGACTCATAAGCCTATTACGAAAACATTGTACCTCATAGGAGATGCTACACCGAATGGATGGAGCGCCGACAATGCTACCGAAATGAAGCCGATAACAAACACTCCGAAAGCATTTTCGTGGACAGGAGCGCTTTCTGCCGGAGAATTCAAACTCATAGCAACACAAGGGGAATTCTTACCTTCTTATAATAGAGGAGAAAATGACACTAAACTTGTACTCCGTGAATCAGATTCAGATCCGGACGAAAAGTTTGTAATTACAGAAGGAGGTACCTATACGGTCAAAGTGAACCTGATATCGATGGCTATCAGTATTACAAAAGGAGAAGGCCCTGAATTTAGCGAACTATGGTTTGTAGGTAATCCTACCGGATGGAATTTCAATCCGATGACTGTAGATCTGCTCGATCCGTTTGTATTCCATTACAATGACGATCTATCGGCAGGAGGAGAATTCAAAATAGGAACTGCCGCAGGCAACTGGGATGCTGTATTTTTCCGTCCTGCAATAAATGAACAACCGGAAGGGACTAACCTCGATGTAGACAAATGGGCGGGTGATCCTGACAATAAATGGAAAATTACAGGAGGTGTTTACAAGATTAAACTCGATACGCGAGAAATGAAGATAGACATTGTGCCATTCACTCCTTTTACTATGATTTATCTGGTAGGAGATGCTTCGCCTAACGGCTGGAATATTGGTAGTGCGACACCGATGACCGCAACAGGCAATCCATATGTATTCACCTGGACCGGGACATTAAATGCCGGAGAATTGAAATTCACACTGGATAAGCAGGACGACTGGAACGGTGCCTGGTTCATTGCCGGGGAAGCCGATAAAAAACCGACAGGAGATGTAGAGCAAATAATATACAATTACCCGGGAGCAGGTGTGGATTATAAATGGAGAATCTCACAAGCAGGCACATATACAATTGAACTGAATCAGCTGAAAGAAACTATTATAATCAAAAAACAATAATCAAAATATAAGGAGTGTCTTCTCCGGGGACGCTCCTGCTTAAAAATATTATTATGAAGAAAATTTATGTATATCTAATATTCTGTCTGACAATCTCTTTGTGGAGTTGCGAAGATTATTATGATACGGATAATGATCCCGTAGTATATGGTGTGACTTATTTCAAAGCAGATTTACATACGGATAAAGCTTCGTACAAGCCGGGTGAGACAGTCCGCTTTACCCTCAAAGAAAAGCCGTCAGGCAATGTAAAAGTGAGATATTCCCACTTGGGCAAAGTGATTTCGGAAGAACCCCTATCATCTGCTACGTGGGACTGGACTGCACCCTCCGACGACTACAAAGGGTATATGGTAGATATATATGAAGTAACCGGTAATGCAGAAAAGATACACCAGAGTATTGCTGTCGATGTGTCATCGGACTGGAAGAAGTTCCCTCGCTATGGTTTTCTTTCCTCATATGGCAAGCTATCCGAAAATGAAATAGAAAATAACATCGAAGCCCTTAACCGTTATCATATCAACGGCATTCAATTCTACGACTGGATGTATGACCACCAACGTCCATTAGCCGGAACGGTTGACAATCCGTCCGCATCATGGGCAGACCTTATAGGCAGAACTAATTATCTGTCCACAGTCAAAGGATATATCAATGCTGCCCACAATAAAGGGATGAAAGCCATGTTTTACAATCTTGCTTTCGGAGCTTTGAACAATGCGGCGGCAGATGGCGTAAAAGAAGAATGGTATCTTTTCAAAGACCAGAATCATACCGAAAAAGACAATCATCACCTCGACGCTCCTTTCCGCAGTAGCATTTATCTGACAAATCCGGGGAATAAGGAATGGCAGGATTATATTGCAGGAAGGCATGGTGATGTCTATAAAGTTTTCGATTTTGACGGCTATCATATCGACCAGTTGGGAAACAGGGGAACAGTCTATGACTATACAGGAAATGCTGTTAAGCTCGAGGAGACTTATAAACCTTTTATCTCGGCGATGAAACAATCCGATCCGGACAAGCGTCTGGTTATGAATGCAGTTTCTCAATACGGTCAGCAAAAGAGCATTGCAAGATCAGACGTTGATTTCCTATACACGGAAGTCTGGGACGAATCTAAAACTTTTGACCAATTGGCTCAGGTTATACTCGATAATAATAGTTATAGCGGGAATGAAAAGGCGACTGTTCTGGCTGCATATATGAATTATGCACGGTCAAACAATTCCGGTTACATCAATACACCCGGTATATTGCTTACCAACGCTGTGATATTCTCTTTTGGAGGATCGCATCTCGAATTAGGAGAACACTATCTGTCGAATGAATATTTCCCGAATTCTAATTTGCAAATGAAATCCGAAACAAAGGAATCCCTGACTCACTATTACGATTTCCTTGTTGCATACCAGAACATCTTACGCGACGGAGGCACTTTTTCTCCAATAAACGTACAATCTGCCGGAGGAAACCTTTCATTCGAAAACTGGCCTGCGTCGCAAGGCAGTATAGCTGTGGTGGGAAAGAAATTCACAGATAAAGATGTGGTTCATCTGATAAACTTTTCACAGGCTAATTCTATGGAATGGAGAGATACGAACGGCACACAAAAAGAACCGTCGCCAGTTGCCGGT
>JAITVH010000124.1 GCA_031285905.1 Prevotella sp. | reverse complement strand
AGTGTTTCTATATATAGTACGCGCTCGTACTACCTATACAACGGCGCCGTAGTATAGGTAGTATGCGCTCGTAGTATCTATACTATATTTTCGAGGCTTAATTGCGGTGCGGCCACGAGTTGCGCTCGCTTTGCGGATTGGAGAATATTTCGCTTAGCACCTCAAAATAAGATTTAGCCCCTTGGGTAATTCTTTATTTTGAAGTGCATCACGCAAAAAAGTACCACTTAAACAGTTTATATCCGACAAAGTTTTGTATCATTGTCGGTAGAATCGAATGAAGAGGACAGTCCGGTGATTATGCTGGCGAAACGTAAGAAAAAATACCCCGAAGGGTGATTTTGGAAGAAAATGATAATCGGAAAATGTGGAAAAATGAAGAAGATATTTGAATATTTAATGCTTGTGACTGCTTTAGGTGAGATGACGGCATGTACTCAAGATAATACCGGGCAGACATCCATACCGGGTTTGACTTTTACTGTAAATGGTGAAAGTTTTGACATGGTGCTGGTAGAAGGTGGAACATTTGTGATGGGTGCAACAAGTGAGCAGGGAAGTGATTCTAAAGAAAATGAGAAACCACCCCATGAAGAGAAAGTCGATTCTTTTTACATGGGAAAATATGAGGTGACACAAAAACTGTGGAAAGCTGTGATTGGTGCCGACCTCAATTCGTCTTCCAATACCGGATGCGACGATTGTCCCGTAGAACATGTAAGTTGGAATGATGCCCAGGTGTTTGTGACAAAATTGAGTATCCTTACGAATAAATCTTTTCGTTTGCCCGCCGAAATTGAATGGGAATATGCTGCACGCGGCGGTAAGCAAAGCAAGGGGTACAAATACAGTGGAAGTCATAATATAGACGAAGTAGCCTGGTATATTGACAATTATCAAAAAAGCAAATATGGAGAAAAGGGAACCACACATCCGGTTGGTATGAAAAAGCCCAATGAATTAGGACTGTATGACATGAGTGGTAATGTATGGGAATGGTGCAACGACCTGTACACCAAGGAATACTTCCAAAATGGAAAGTCTGTCCACCCGGGATGGCCATTTGAGGGTACATATCTTTTCTTGCGTCGTGTATTGCGTGGAGGCAGTTGGGGCGGTAGTGCCAAAGGCTGCCGGGTGTCGTGCATCGACTATGATATGGAAAAATATCGTGATGAATATGGAGGCTTCCGGATTGCTTTAGGATTGGATTAGCTCCATTCTGTTAGAGCTTGTATTATTCATATTCTTTTTTCAGCGAGCGTAGCGAGTGGCCGTTAGGCCTGTCTTTTGCCGTCCTGCTTTAGCTGACGGTTAATTATCTCCGGCTTCAAGGCCGGTTCCTCTGTGGGTTTCAACCCCCTTATGATTCCTGTAAAGGGGTTGAAACCCACAGAGGTAGAGGCTTCGCCTCTGTTTTTAAAACCGTCGGTTGAAACCGTCGACAAAAGACAGGCCTACGGCCACGAGCTACGCTCGCTTTGCGGAGTGGAGAATATTCCGTTTAGCACCTCTAAAGCAACTATTCAGCGAATAACCAAATTTAGAGATTCTGCTATCCAGCATGTTACAGAATAGAGTATAATTGAGTTTATCTAAAAACAGTATATTTTCATTACTTTTCCATTATTGACTATCTGTAAGTGACTGTATATCAGTACCATTATCCGCTGAGTAGTTACCGCAAGTTGGTAAAATGGTTATAAAAGTTTAAAAAACAACAAAATGAGTAATGGATAGTTACTGTTACATGAAAATATCGTTTCTTTATAGGCGAATACAAAATTTGAGTGGAATCTTGTCTTGTATCACATTTTGTGTAGACTTTGTTAAATTAACAACCAAATGCTTGTGCTGATATACTGTTTGATACCCGTAATGATAATATTATCCTTTGCCGCAAGGGAAGGGTGGATGGATTTTATATCTTTTAAATTGGAGTTGTTCGGTGCAGCTGTCGCTGCCTGTATTTTTTTAATTTCTCACCCTCATCACCCAAGTGCTAAAACATTACACAGGCTTTTATACTTTACCAGGGCAGTGGGATAGGAATGGTAAATGCTCCGTAGTCGTTAGAAAGAGACGTAAAGATTATTATGATTTTCCGGTAAAACGGTTTGATTGAAGTTTACTGTTCTCTGCTTCTGTAGTCAAAATAATAGGAAAGAAGTCTGATCTATAATAAATTTTTTGTAATATGAAGAAACTTAAAAAATTAGTGTTAGTTCAACTGGAACAAAATGAACTGACAAGACGTGAGGCTGGCCAAGTAAAAGGAGGAATACATAGTTGTGCTTGTGGATACTGTGACTATTTACCTGGTTATTCAGGCTGTTATGATAATGGTCATGCCAATTGTACGGGAAATTATAATCCTACATGTATGAGTGGTAGTGGTTCAAATGTTTATTGCGGTTTGTAATTACAAGAATGAATTATTAATTTAAGTGTTTTTGGTTGTTAAACAAAAAACACTTTTTAAAACAACCATAATATGAAAAGAGTAACCGGTTTACTTTGCTTACTGTTAATAACATTGGGTTGCACGAAAAATATATCTTCAACAAAGCAATCTTCGGATGAGAAGGAGTTTCTGAAGTACCCCCTGTATATTGATTTGGAAAATATCCATACGACCGATAGTGTAGAAGCCCTGTTATCGGTGGACGCTTCCGAATGCGTCTATATCCCTTTGGAAACCAATGGTAATGCATTGATAAGAAGGATTGAGAAGGTTCTGTTTTGGGGTGATCATATTTTAGTAAGTGAGTTTCAGAACTTGTGTTTATTTGACAGATCGGGAAAATTCATACAGAAAATATCCCAACAGGGAGAAGGGCCAGAAGACTATAACAGAGTAAATAATATTATTACAGATCCGGTAACTGGTATGCTCTATATTTTTTCAAGAAATAAAGTAATAAAATTCGATAAAAACACAAAGTATGTCGACAATTACATAGTAAAAAGTGAAGAATATTTATCTGGTGGAATCATGACTCCTGACGAGATTTTTTTATTATCTGTTCCTAATCAGGTCAAATTGTTGAAAGATACGGCAAAAGTATTTAGCTTAATAGCGACAGATTCTTTGGGAAATGTAATGAAATATTATGAAAACACGACTGTTCGCCGTGCCGAATCAGTAAAAATGGCTTTAACTGGGATATCTAATTTATATGCTTATGACAAGAATGTGCGTTTTAAGGAATTTGGAAATGACACATTGTTTACGATTCTTAAAGACTCCATGATGCCTTACGCTATTCTATATTTAGGAGAAATGAAAATGAATCATAATCCTGACGCTTCCCAAGCACAATCATTTGAAGAAGTGCAAAAAATATACGACGGTTTATCGGATAAATTATTCGTTGTACATGTTCTTGAGAATAATACATATGTATATATATTATTGAATTGGGGAGTAAGCGAAAAAGAACTTAGTTGCGTATATAATAAAGAAAATGGGAAATTAACACATTTGAAAGATAACGGCTTACAGAACGACCTGGACGGTGGAATATCTTTTTTTCCTCGCAATATAACTGAAAACGGAGACATGATCGCATGGAAAAGCGCCGAAGAATTCAAGGAAGAGATTCTGTCGAAAGACTATGACATGCAGAAAGCAAAATACGGCGAACGCTTTGAAAAGGTTTACCAATTAGCCAAATCACTCAAGGAAGATGACAATCCGGTGCTTATCATAACAAAAAAATAAAGAGACACATGAATGTTCAGGCATACAATATCATAGTACTGTTATTGTCCAATTTACAGATACCCTATTCCAGGGAATCTGTGAAAAATGCCTTGAAATACAAAGAGCAATTTTTTTCGCTGAATTACATAAAAGATCTTTTGCTGTACTTTTCCATAAACAGCAAATGCTACAAATTATCTCCCGACATTTTACCGCAACTGGAATATCCTTTTGTTGTACAGATCAGAAGTATGGAAAGAGATGAGTTTGTGGTCTTAACCTCCATATCGGAACAGAGGGTATTGTTTTATGATTCGTTCAGGAAGAAGAATAATATCCCGTTAAAGGATTTCGAAAGTTTATTTACAGGCTATGTAATACTTCCTTTCCCTGATGAATACTCCGGTGATCCTGATTATGAAGATAATATTCAAAAAGAAAAGAGAGACAGATGGACGATGTATTCGGTATTAACAGGTATAGTTGCCTGTATTTTGGTATTGATCTTTCAAATGCTATTCCATCATAAGCCCATTCTTACTTTTTGGATTCCTTTTTTCTTCTTAAAGGCAACAGCTTTAATTCCTGTATCGCAGATACTGAAAATAGAATTGGGCGAATCCAACGGGTTGATCCGCAAAGTTTGTAAAACATCACATTGCGCGGAGGTGCTCACATCGAAAGCTTCGCGTATATTTTCCTGGCTGTCTATGGGAGATGTGGGAGCTATTTACTTTGGTTCTGGTGTTTTTATACTGAGCATAGCCCCCTTCCTGGATAATCCTTTACCTGCTGTTTCCCTTCTGCTTTTACTCAATCTCTGCGCATTGCCTTATACCTTGTTATCTGTTTCTTATCAGTATTTTGTAGTAAAGTCATGGTGTCCTTTTTGCCTGAGCGTAATGGGTATCCTTTGGATGGAATTCTTTTTTAGGACTGACTTTGCAATGGCATACGCACCTCCTGCCTGTTTCGGACTCAACTGTTTATTTGTTTGGTTTTGCCGGAATAGCAGTAGTTTCTACTTGGATATTTCTAAAAAAATTATTCATAGATTCTATTAGCAATAAAAATTTGCAAACTTATGCAGCCCGGGTAAAAAGAGATCCGGAAATATTCAAAGCTTTTTTATCAAATGAAGCAGAAAGG
>JAITVH010000110.1 GCA_031285905.1 Prevotella sp. | reverse complement strand
TCTGAATTGATCGTTATTGCCGGTATTGCCATAGAAAGGGAATTTACTATGGACGATTTTCGCAAAATTGTATTTCCACATCCTACTGTAGGAGAAATTATACACGAATCGTTATTCTGAGGAATAAGAGATTGATATACGAGAACGGCCTGTATTCGCAGGCCGTTTGTTATTTAGTATTTAATGCTTGTGTCAGGGAGAAGATACGTTCTATGAGTTGCCATTTTTCCTCAGAGCGTTTCCCGTCACCTCCTTGTTGAAATTGGCTGACAAAATTCTCCCATTCTTCCTGCCGTTCATAGGTAGCCAGTTTGCCAAAGGCCTCATCCCAATCAAAATCCGGAGGTGTTTCCAGTATCATGAAAGCAATGTCATCGATTACATATATTTCCATATTCAGGATACCAGCTTTGCGTATTCCTTTCGGTATTTCCTTCCAGATGTTTTTACTGTTGTGCCAATGCTTGTATTCATCTAATGTATCCGGGTTTAGTTTGAGAAACTGGCAATAGCGTTTGGTGTTGCCTAAATTTTCTTCTTTGTACCCTTCTTTTAGTTTGTTCATGGTTTAACTATTTGGTTGAAAATAATAAAGAGCTATATTTGGTGTATAGCCCTTTATTGTTTTATGGTGTTAGCTTATCAGAAAATTACCATGTGATTTTAGTAGATCCTGATACGTTAGCTGCGTCCTGGGTAATCGGCATCATATACCAGTCTCCCGTGCCATCAGGGGAACGCCCGTAGGAGTAACCCGATGTTTCCCCATTATATTTAGGAGGCTCTACATCCCATTCTTCCGTATTATCGCTTTTGAGGTTTTTGAACACATCTATTTCGCCTTTGCCATTTGGTGTCAAAAGTTGGATTAGAAGAGAACGTTTTGCAGATATACCACCTGTAAAATCTACTCCCGACACAAATGTCTTGATTGCTCCGGGTGCTATTGTCGTTCCTTCAGGAATAGTGTACAGAGTCGATCCTGCTGCGGTTCCGTTTTTATGAATAATTACTTTCGACAAGTTAATGGTTTCTGTTCCCTTGTTATAAAGCTCTACAAATTTTGTGCTATTCCCATTTATTTCATTCAGAACAAGGCCTTTATAATAGTCTAAGGAAGGGCTTGCACCACTTGGATCCGCTTTATTCTCAGTTCCTCTTGTATAGTCCATTACGCTGGTCCAGTCTCCGGTTATGTTAGGTATCCGGGCATAGCTGCCATTTGGGATATGCCATGCATTTTGTCCGATATTTCCATCTCTGTCGAAACTGTCGATGATTTCGCCTGTAACGATTGCAAGCGCTATTCCTACCTGTTTTTGATTGGAGATACCGGATGTCAGTTCTTCCGTTAATGTGGCAATGACTTTGTATTCACCTGGAGCTATGGATGCGTCAGGGAAAGTAAATATCGATTTTTCCTTTCCTTCTTCGTCTGTCTTTATGATTTGTACTCCTTTTAGGTTGATTGAGCTACTGGAAGAATTGTATATCTCTACCCAATCGTCATCCGGTTCTTGCTGGCCACATATTTCATTCAGGATTATTCCTGCATAGTCTGTTAATTGAGGGGCTCTTCCTTTTTTGTTCTCTTCGCTTCTGGTAGCCTCATATGAGATGTCCCAGTCTCCACTTTCGTTTGGCAGGCGTGCATAGCTGCCACCTAAATAATGGGCTGCATCAACACCGATGTCAGTATCCCGGTTAAATACATCTACTTCATCTCCATCAGGAGTGAGTAAGGCTATTCCGACCTGTTTAGAGTTAGATATTCCGGCAGTGAGTTCACCTGACAATGTGGCTAAGACTCTATAGCCTTTAGCGCTGATCATTGTACCGTCAGGAGCTGTATAGATAGATACAACTTCCCCGTTTTCATCGGTTTTCTTGATTTGTACACCACCTATATTAATATCTTCTTCCGATTTGTTATATATCTCTATCCAGTCATCATCCGGTTCTTGTAATCCGCATATTTCATTCAGAACGAGAACTGTATAATCTATCCCCGGTTGTTCATCAGCTTTGTTAGCGGCACCTCTTGTACTTGCTATTACTATCGACCAGTTTCCTGTACCGTTAGGTATACGGGCGTAGCTGCCTCCTGACGCATGCCCTAGGTCTTTCCCTATATTGGTGTCTCTGTCAAATTTATCAATTGAAGTAGATCCATCAGGTTTTACTAATGTGATTATCATCTGATCTGTATTGGATATTCCATCGCTTAGTTCTTTAGTGGAAGTAGCTATGACTTTATATCCTTTAGCAGCTATAGATGTACCTTTAGGCACTGTGTAGATACTCTTTTTATTACCATCTTTGTCGGCCTTGATAATCTGTACACTACTGATATCAATGGTTTTGTCGGTTGTATTAAATATTTCTATCCAGTCATCATCCGGACTTTGCAAGCCACATATTTCATTTAGTACAAGACCGGAATAATTTATATCTGTTGGAGGTGGATCGTCATCATCATCGCTGCTACACGATACGAACATAAAAACACCCAATAGGGCGATAAAAAAGATTTGTTGGAATTTAAAAAATTGTTTTTTCATGATGAATTAATATTTGGTGAGGTTTGCTAATCTATGCAAACAGGTATTAGTATATCGTTAACTTAGGATAAATAACGACCTAATCAATGATCTATTGTTTCAGGCATTATATTGGCTATCAGATTTTCTCAATTTATATATCCAAATGTACGGATTTTTTTTGAAATGCAAGATTTGAGGGTGATTAATGAACAAAAAAAGGGACGCATTTGCATCCCTTTTTCATATTGATATATCGTATTATTCAGACGATATTATGCATTAACTTTAGCCATGTGAGCGATAAGATCAAGCATCTTAGTAGAGAATCCCCACTCATTGTCATACCAGCTAACAACTTTTACGAATGTAGGGCTCAATTGGATACCTGCTTTCGCATCGAAGATAGAAGTACGAGAATCTCCGATAAAGTCAGAAGAAACAACTGCATCTTCAGTATATCCAAGCACACCTTTCAATTCGCCTTCCGAAGCTTCTTTCATAGCTTTACAGATATCATCATAAGTAGTTTCTTTTGCAAGACGGGCAGTCAGGTCAACTACTGAAACATCCAATGTAGGAACGCGCATTGACATACCTGTCAATTTTCCGTTCAATTCTGGAATTACTTTGCCTACAGCTTTAGCAGCACCTGTAGAAGAAGGGATGATGTTGCCTGCAGCAGCGCGTCCGCCTCTCCAGTCTTTAGCTGAAGGGCCGTCTACTGTTTTCTGAGTAGCTGTAGTAGCATGTACTGTAGTCATCAAAGCTTCGACGATACCGAATTTGTCATTCAATACTTTTGCAATAGGAGCAAGACAGTTTGTAGTACAAGAAGCGTTAGAAACGAATTGCTCGCCTTTAGTGTAAGTTTTTTCGTTAACACCTGTTACATACATGCGTGTATCGTCTTTTGAAGGACCAGACATTACTACATATTTTGCACCAGCATCGATGTGTCCCTGAGCTTTAGATTTTTCAAGGAAAAGACCTGTAGATTCAGCGATATATTCAGCACCGATTTCGTTCCATTTCAGGTCGGCAGGATTTTTTTCAGCAGTAACACGGATAGCTTTTCCGTTTACAACCAAATTGCCATCTTTAACTTCAACAGTACCGTCGAATTTTCCGTGAACAGTATCATATTTCAACATGTAAGCCATGTAGTCAACATCAATAAGGTCATTGATACCAACAACTTGAATGTCACTTCTTTTTTGTGCAGCACGGAACACAAGACGACCGATACGTCCAAAACCGTTAATACCTACTTTAATCATTTCGTTTTAAATTTTATAGTTAAAAAATCAAGTATATCCGGACTAAACTTTCAAAAAGGAAGATATGAAAATTATGTTTTACAACATCTTCCCGAAAGGCAGTACAAAAATAACAAAAATATTTCGTTTGAGGTTTATTCTGTTACTTATTTTTAAGTATGACTAAATACTTCTTTATTTGATATTTATGTTTTTGCTCGTTTTGTAAAGTCGGGTTTGCTTTTTGTGGATTTTTGTAAAAGTAGAACCTTACAACCACCCATTTTCTTTATACCATTTTACAGATTCTTCCAATCCTCTTTTTAAATTGTATCTTGGAGAAAAGCTTAGATCTTCAACGAGTGGAGTAATATCACATTCCCAGTTGCGTTGTTTCATAATCTTGTATTTATCTCTATTGAGAGTAGAAGGTTTTTTAGTCCATTTTGAAATACTTTCGGCTATAATAGATATAATTTTAAGTAACCATAAAGGTACTTTTAGCCTTAGTACATGCTTTTTGCCGATACATTCTTTTACTAATTGAGTATACTCCTTGTCAGTGTAAACATCGCCATCAGCAACAAAATAATTTTTGTTCTTTACTTCACTTTCTAATCCGGAATAGATAGCATCTACCAGATCTTTCACATATATAAAAGTGAGATGCTGTGGCTTAAATCCTGCACCTACATCCAGTCCTGATTTTACTGTTTTTACCATCAGGAAATAGTCCTTTTCACGTGGGCCGTATACACCGGTTGGTCGGAATATAATATATGGAAAGTTATCAGTCGACTGAAGATATCGTTCTGCTTTCAGTTTACTGTGTCCATAAGCAGTATTAGGATTTGGTGTGTCGCTGAGCTTTATCGGAGTATAATTGATCTCATCGCCAACACCATATGCACTCAGACTACTCATTAATACAAATTTTTCGGGAACGGCGTTTGCTTCTTTCAGTGCATCAACGAAGTTTGCTGTGTATTGGAAATTTATCCGGTCAAAATCGGCTGTGTTCAGGCACTTGGTCACTCCTGCATTATGGGCTATATAGTCAAATTTACCATGATCTTTAAGAAATTCATTTATCTGTTCGACAAGCTTTTCTTTGTTGCTAAAGTTCAGGTCGATAAACCTGATTCGGCTATCCTGAAGATATTCTCGACTGCTGCTTTTTCGGATCCCGGCCCATGTTTCATAGCCTTTTTCAAGGGCTTTCTCTACAAGGAAACTTCCAATAAAACCGCTGGCGCCGGTAATTAGTATTCGTTTTGTATTCATCAGGTAAAGATACTATTTTTATTTACCAATGCGTATAAGGCTATCTACCTGCGTTCTAAAATAATGAGAATATCTTTCAGTCTCTATTCCTTCCAGATGCACTCCATCTGTGCTTTTGAAGGAACCACATTTCGGACTGGGGATATATATGTACTTATCAGGAGGAAAGGCTTCTAATGTCCAGTCTGTAAAAAGAGGAATCACACCTTCTCTACACCTGTCATATGGCATCTCAAAAAAGATGATTGTAACCCCTTTCTCTACTAAAAAATTAATGTCGTTTTTGAACCTTTCAAATGCTTTTTTCTGTTTATCTTCTATTGTTTCCGATTTTTTATCTGGTATTTTATCCTTAATCTCTAGTTTTGTTTTATTATCTTCTTTATTTCTGTTACTGTTCCATGCGAATTTCTCGGGAATCAAAGGCTGGGTAATATATTCGTGAAACATCGCTGCTACTAGAGGCATAGGTTGCTTACCATCTCTGAGAGTTGGTATTTTTCTTCTAAGAGGATATAAAACCGGATTGTAAACAACATTCGCGAAACCAGTATCATCAAATTTTAGGATAACATTGAGCTCAACGAATAATCTTTTTGGGAAAACATTTTTTTTAATTATCAATTCGAGCCCATCTTTCGGATCTTCTCCCGGAAGAGCAATATTTAAGAAGTTTAAATCTTTCAGGCTGTCGTTGATTATTCTACCCGGCATCGACAGGGAAGAGCCGACAATAATATTTTCTACACTGTCTGTGTTTGAATATATATAAGATTGAGCTCTGATGTAGTTTTGATGCCACATATCCTGGTAAAGAATAATGTCAGGTTTCAATATATCTCTAATAAGAAAATTAACAGAAAACATGATTGCAAGAAGTAAAAAAGTTTTTTTTATCATTTTTTAAAATTGGAAATAAATAAAAGACTTCATTGTGCCACTATTAGTGATAATGAGAAATAGGAGTGTTGCATAAAATACATATTCAATCTTCTGTATTTTGCTCCATATAAATGGTTTATGTTCTTTAAGTAAATAAAATATGTGATACAAGACTACAGGGGAAGAATAAACCATAATATAGCTGATAAATTCAAGGTTATTCTCTTCTCCTATATTATTGATGAATGCTTGAGCAAGGGAAATTATATGCGTAAATTCTGGGAGTTTGAAAAACAGCCACATACATGAAACAATAAAGAATACGAATCCTATTTTGATCGCTTTTGTAACAATATTTGGCTTTATATTTATTTTGAAATTATTTGTAATAAATCTTTCTATGGCAAGAAGTAAACCATGTAGCAGGCCCCACAAGGCATAACTCCATGCTGCCCCATGCCATAGCCCTCCAAGGCTCATTGTTATGATTAAATTTATATAAGTGTGGGCTTTACCCTTGCGATTCCCTCCTAACGGGAAATATAAGTATTCCATCAAAAAAGTGGATAGTGATATATGCCAGCGTTTCCAGAATTCCTTAAAAGAGGTTGATATATATGGAAAACAAAAATTTATGTTAAAGTTATAAACAAATAATTTTGCTAACCCTATGGCAATTAAAGAATAACCTGCAAAATCGGAGAATATCTGAAATGAATATCCTATTATAAGAATAAGTAGAGTTAACGTAGATGCGTTTCCAAAATGAGGATACTCAAGGTATATTGTAAAATCTTTTAAATTATCCGCAACAACCATTTTCAGAAAATAGCCGGTTATTAGATTTTTAAAAGCAGCTTCCCATTGGATATCCTTAAAATATTTTTGTTTTATCTGCGGGAAAAAATCATGTGCTTTTAGTATCGGCCCTGCAATGAGGTGCGGAAAAAATGAAATGAAAAACAATGTGTGTTGCGCATGCTTGGCGAGCGACTTGTCTACAATCTTTTTGTTATCGATATATTTTTCTTTCCATACATCTATCAATAAGCTTATCCCTTCGAATGTGAAAAAAGAGATACCAATAGGTAAAGGTATATACAGCAGGAAATTGCCAATTGAGGATGCCGGATCTAAAAATGTGATAGATATAAGAGGACTGTATTTAAAAAAAGCTAAGATACACAGGTTGGCTATAACTCCGCTCAGGGCGAGAGCTTTCTTATTCTTTACATTCCCATATACCACATAGTAGCTGGTCAAAATATTTATAGTAGCCGAAGATAGGAGTAATAATACAAAATGAAATTGGTCATAAGAGTAAAATATAAGGCTGGCCGTAACTAATATAAGTATCTGATGTTTTCTTAATTTGGGGATATAATATACACCAAATGTAACAAGAAGTAAAGCTATAAATATAAAGCTATTAAATAACATTCTGTCAGTTTTTATAATTAGAACCTGTTCAAGGTTAACAGTGAATATTTTGCTAAAGTTTTACTGTGTTTTCGGGTAGTGATCAAAAATATTTTATAAAAAACGGAACAAAATTAATTAAAAATACGAGATGAAACTATACATATGGCCTATTTAGAATTAGGATGTAAATTTATTAGAACTTTAACCTTATAAATATTTGTAGGTTTGAAAAATATAACTAAATTTGCAACCCGATTTTGCACATGAAAATAAGAAATAAACAATAATAAAATTACGATAGCGATGTCCAAAATTTGTCAAATTACAGGAAAAAAAGCTATGGTTGGCAATAATGTTTCTCACTCGAACAGAAAGACTAAGAGGAAATTTAATGTCAATCTTTTCAGAAAAAAATTCTACTGGGTAGAAGAAGATTGTTGGATCAGCCTTAATATTTCAGCTGCTGGTCTTCGTACAGTTAATAAAATTGGATTGGACGCTGCACTTAAAAAAGCGGCTCAGTCAGGTTATTTGAACGCATAATTAACAGGAGGACCAAGAAATGGCAAAGAAAGCAAAAGGAAACAGGATCCAAGTGATATTGGAGTGCACAGAGCACAAAGATAGTGGTATGCCGGGCACATCCCGTTACATCACTACAAAGAACAGGAAAAATACAACAGAAAGACTTGAGTTGAAAAAATACAACCCGATTCTTCGTAAAATGACCGTACATAAAGAAATTAAGTAAAAATATAGACCATGGCAAAGAAAGCAGTCGCAGGTTACCGTGATGCATCTTCGAAAGATGGCCGTAACTTTGCAAAAGTAATCAAAGTAGTAAAATCTCCTAAAACAGGGGCTTATACATTTAAAGAAGAAATGATTCCTAATGAATCAGTAAAAGATTATTTCGCAAAATAGTCAATCTATTGATACCCTATATACAAGAAGTCATCTCATAACGAGATGACTTTTTTGTTCGTATTGTTTTTTTGTTAAAAATTCGCCTACATTTGGCTCAACAGCAAAAAAAGATGGCGGATGTTTTGCTTAAATTAGGAGCTGATGTTGCTAAAAGTGCAACTTCTTAAAGTTATTGAAATATTAGAAGATATTAACATTATTAAGCACTTCATTGAAATGAGGTGCTTTTTGTTTATTATTTGGTTCAGACTACGTTTAAAAATAACTATCTTTGAACTGTAGATAAATGCTCTGTGTTTTTATTACTCAAAAAATTAGAACGAAGTATCAGGTATGGGATTGTTTGATTTCTTTTCGAAGCAAAAAAAGGAGACATTAGATAAAGGTCTGGAAAAGACAAAGGAGTCTATGTTTTCCAAGCTTTCGCGTGTAGTTGCTGGAAAGTCTAAAGTAGATGACGATGTGCTGGACGATCTGGAAGAAGTACTCATTACTTCCGATGTAGGCGTTAATACCACATTGAAGGTTATTGAGCGTATTGAAAAGCGCGTGGCAAAAGATAAGTATGTAAATACTGACGAGTTGAACAATATACTGCGGGAAGAGATCGCCAATTTATTGACAGAAAACAATACTATCGATGCAGAGGATTTTTCCTTGCCTGAAGATAAAAAGCCATATGTAATAATGGTTGTCGGAGTAAATGGGGTAGGTAAGACTACGACTATAGGTAAGTTGGCAAACCAATTTAAGAAAGCCGGGAAATCCGTTTATCTGGGTGCCGCTGATACTTTTCGTGCTGCTGCTGTAGAACAACTGACTATATGGGGCGAAAGGGTAGGAGTACCTGTCGTGAAGCAGGCAATGGGTTCAGATCCGGCTTCTGTGGCGTTTGATACACTGAGTTCGGCAAAGGCCAATGAAGCCGATGTAGTAATAATTGATACAGCCGGGCGTTTACACAATAAGGTTGGCCTGATGAATGAGCTTACCAAGATAAAAAAGGTAATGGATAGGATTGTTCCAGGTGCGCCGCATGAGGTGCTGCTGGTGCTTGACGGTTCTACCGGACAGAATGCCTTTGAACAGGCAACACAGTTTACTGCTGCTACGGATGTTACGGCTTTAGCCATTACAAAACTGGATGGGACAGCCAAAGGTGGAGTTGTTATCGGTATATCCGACCAATTTAAAATACCTGTAAAATATATAGGGTTAGGAGAGGGTATCGATGACCTACAGGTGTTTAGACGCAAGGAGTTTGTTGATAGCCTTTTTGGTGAATAAATAATTTATGCTGAAGAAATTAGGTTTTTGTTTTTTGTTCATGCTGCCTTTTTTACCTGTCATTAGTAATACTAAGTCAGGTTTTACGATGTGGCAACTTCCTTCTCAGGTCAATACAATTGGAAATTCGTATATTTTTCTGACAGATAAAGGCAGGGTAGTTGTTATGGATGGGGGAATGAAGGATGAAACCTCCTTTTTGCGGGGTTTTCTTGCAGCTTTGGGAAACGAAGTGGAAGCATGGATTATTTCTCATCCGCATAATGACCATGTAGGAGCATTGACAGAAATATTGAAAGAACCGAAGGGGTTAAAAATACATACAGTTTACCATTCACGATTCTCAGATGAGCTGGTTCGTTGTGAGCAGCCTTATGATCAATATGCCTTTGAGTTTTATGAGGCGCTGGATGCTTCAGGTATTCAAGTATTGAATCAAACCGAGCCAGGATTGGCTGTTAAGATTGATGGGTTGAACTTTAAAATACTGGGGGTGACAAATGAAGAAATCAGGAATAATCCCTATAACAATTCCAGTATGATTGTCCGGGTGTGGGATAAGAAGAAATCCATAGTCTTTCTTGCAGATGCAGGAATAGAATGTGGGGATAAAGTCTTGAACAGCCCTTATCGTAAAGATCTGGATTGCGATTATTTGCAAGTATCCCATCATGGACAACGGGGATGCAGCGAGCAATTTTATAAAACAATTCGTTTCAAAGCCTGTCTGTGGTCTACTCCGCTATGGGTATGGAACAATGATCAGGGAAAAGGTACAAATACGGGTAGTCTGGAAACATTTGATACTCGTCGGTGGATGGATGAAATAGGAATAAAAAAACATCATGTTTCGTGTTTAGAGGGCTTATATAAGCTTGAGTAAACATGGTGATAAATACAAAACAACGGTTTAAAACGCAAGATGCGAAAAAATGAAATAGATGTCATCACGCTCGGATGTTCCAAGAACTTGGTAGATTCCGAATTGTTGATGAAACAACTTCTGGCTAACGGCTATACGGTAAAACATGATCCCGAAGTGTCGGAAGGTGAAATAGTCGTTATTAATACCTGTGGCTTTATTGGCGATGCTAAGGAGGAATCTATCAATATGATTCTGGAATTTGCTGAGGCAAAAAAAGATCGTCGGATAAAGAGGTTATTTGTGATGGGTTGTCTCACCGAACGGTATATGGAAGAACTGAAAATGGAAATTCCGGAAGTGGATAAGTTTTATGGTAAGTTTAACTGGCGGGAACTTATTGGCGATTTGGGAAAATCTTATAATCAGGATTTATCATTGGAACGAAGCCTCACTACGCCGCAACATTATGCTTATCTCAAAATATCGGAGGGATGTAACCGTACATGCTCTTATTGTTCCATTCCCATAATGACCGGTAAGCACCAGTCGCGGCCGATAGAAGAAATAGAGGAAGAAGTAAGACGTTTGGTTGCCGCAGGCGTTAAAGAGTTTCAGGTAATTGCTCAGGATTTGACTTTCTATGGTTATGACAATTACAAGACGGCAAAATTGCCTGAATTAGTGGAACGTCTTGCTAAAATAGAAGGAGTGGAATGGATTCGTCTGCATTATGCTTATCCGGCCAATTTTCCGCTCGACCTGCTTAGAGTGATTAGGGAAAATAATAATGTATGCAAGTATCTTGATATTGCATTGCAGCATATTAGCGATCCAATGCTTAAAAAGATGCGCCGCAACATATCGAAGCAGGGTACATATGATTTGATGAAACAAATCAGGCAAGAAGTACCGGGTATCCATTTACGTACAACGATGATGGTCGGCCATCCGGGCGAAACAGAGCAAGATTTTGAAGAGCTATTGCAGTTTGTCAGAGATATCCGTTTCGAGCGATTAGGAGCATTTCCTTATTCGCATGAAGATGGTACATATGCTTACGATAATTATGAGGATGAGATATCGGATGAGGTGAAGCAGGAACGCATGGACATATTGATGTCGTTACAGGAAAAAATTGCGTTGGAAACAGGTGAACAAAAGATAGGGCATATTTTAAAGACTATCATTGATAGGGAAGATGGTGAATATTATATTGGACGTACAGAGTACGACTCGCCGGAAGTTGACCCTGAAATTTTGGTTAAGAAAAATAAAATGCTTAATATTGGAGAATATTATAATGTAAAAATAACAAGCGCTTTACCTTTCGATTTGTATGGGGAGGTAATATAACCTTAATAATTTTACAATGACAAATCAGGAATTAGTATCAGCTTTAGCCAAACGGCTGGGATGGACGCAGAAACAAACTTCAGAAACACTGGAAACTACGGTTTCAGTAATAAATAGTAATCTTGAAGATAATAATTCAATTAATATTCAAGGTTTTGGCCTTTTTGAGACTAAAAAGAAGAATGAACGGGTATCCGTTAATCCTGTCTCAAAACAACGCTTTCTTGTTCCCCCTAAGATATCGGTGGCGTTCCGCCCCGGTCAGACAATAAAAGATAACCTAAAAAAACTGGAAGTAAATGAATGAAAGGCTAGTTCTTCAGGATTTAATTGATATTCTTGCCAAAAAGCAGGATATTACCAAAAAGGATGCAGAACTCTTTCTACGTGAACTGGTTGCTGTTATCTCTGAAACAATAGAAGCAAATGATTCCGTAAAGATAAAAGACCTTGGGACTTTCAAACTTGTAAAAGTGAATGCCCGTAGGAGCGTTGATGTCAATACCGGAGAAGCTATAGAAATTCCTGCTCATTATAAGCTTAGTTTTACACCTGACAAATTATTGAAAGAGGCAGTAAACCGTCCTTTCGCACACTTTGAGACTGTCATTCTTGAAGAAGGGGTAACTTTCGAAAATATTGAAACAGAAGAAGATATTTCTGATGAAGAAAATGAAGAGGAAAAGAAAGAGATTCCTGTTGCAGAAGAGATAAATGAAGAGATCGTAATTGTAGATCAGGATATAAAGGAAGAAACAATCATAGATAAAGAGCCGGAACCGGAAATTTATGAAGCTATCCTGCCTGTATTAGAACCGGAGGAACCGACAACTATTGATGAGGAAGATACAGAAACTGAAATACTGGAAGACGAAATAATAGAGGAAAAGCTCGAAATTGAAGAAGATGATATTGTAGAGGAAATTTCTGATATAGCAGATGAGATTATCATACCGGAAATAGATATGGATGATGACGAAATATCCCCTATAGATGAAGAAATGCCGGAAGAGCTTACCCCTGTCGATATATTAGATGAAGATGAGGATAATGAAGAGGTAGCCACCAAAAGTACTGATGATGAATCACAGAATTTCACTCATCAAAAAGGCTTAAAACCGTCAGTTGCCGTTAAAATAGATACATCTTTTGAAGATGAAATACTTCATGAGGAGGAAGAACAGAAAACGAAACGTAAGAAATATATTACAATAGGCTTTATCGCTTTAGTTGTTATTGCTGCGTTAATAGTTGGAGGTAGTTATTTTCAGCGACTGACAGGATTTTTAGATAGGGCCATTTCTGATGAAGGTAATAAAGTAAGGTATGATTATACCGGGCTCCCTGCTGACAGCTTATGGACGGATAGTGTGGCTTCTGTTGATTCACTTACAGAAATACAGCCAGTAGTCGGTCAGCAAAATGCAGAGATTGAGGACGCCCCAAAAGCAGATGTTAAGGAAGCATCTACCCAAGCCGACCCAAACAAGCCTTTGGCTATTGAGACCTTGCAGGCAGGGCAGACTATGCGGCTTATTTCGTTAAAACATTATGGTCATAGGTCATTCTGGCCATATATTTATGAAGAGAATAAGGATAAGATAAAGAATCCGAACAGTATTCCGATAGGGACAAAACTTATAATACCTTCGCCTGCCAAATATGGTATTGATCCAAAGGATAAAGCTTCTATAGATAAGGCTAAAGCAATGGAGTCGAAAATAGTGACAACATTGGGTTTATAATTGAAGATGCTCTAAATTAAATAAAATGAGAAACTATAGATATTATATATCGAAATGTATATTAATATCTATTCTCTGTGTAATCTCTGTAGCTAATTATGCTCAGCACATTGATTACCATTTTAATGGAAATATAAGCCGTCCGGTTTTAGAGAATTATTTGTCAAGGGCGGTTACTATGGCCGAGTTCCTCGCTGTAGATCCATATTGTAATGATGGTACTTATCCGTGTAAGGAACGTGATCTTGAGCAAATACGCAATATTGGGGCCAAATTTATAGGGCGGGCTATCTATCGTTGGGGGAAAGAGGAAATGCTCAATAATCCGGATTTTCTCAATCAGGCAAAATTATTAATAAATGAAGTACATGAGTTCGATCCTGATGTCATTTTTCAGGGTTGTGCTTTTGAGGCTGTTTATGAAAGCGTAAATGAAGTAAAAATACCGGAATGGACATTCAAAGCTCTTGGCTTACCTGTCGAAGATCGTCATTTCGCATACAGTAAGATGCTCGATCCTGATGGTAAATTTGTGAGGCACTGGGGTAGGATGGGGAGTGTTCCTGATATTACTCAGATCGAAAGCCAGTTATGGTTAATGTTTCTTATTGGTACTTATGTAGATGTCGGCGTTGAGGCTATTCATCTCGGACAAGTATCGCTGATGGGGATGAATGATCCTGATTTCAAAGCATGGGCTGCTTTTATGAAAAAGGTAAGAGAATATGTAAACGGAAGATCGAGGAGAAATTATGTGCTTTTTGATGCTCATGTGCCAATGCATGGACTCATTGTTGATAGCAAAAGCTTGCTCGACTTTAATTCTTTCCCTTTGCGCATAAAAGCTATAGCTGATACTCCAATGAAGGGAGTGCTTGAAATGGGTTTTATCGACTCTTTATATGGACGCAGCAAAGGATGCATAACGCCTAGTGGATGGACTTGCGAATCATTGCCATACTTGGTCGAATTTGATAATTTTGGTATAAGCGACCATCCAGGTGAAGCAAAAGGCGAATATTTTATATGGGGCTATGATGAAATTTCCTGGTTTTATCTTTTGTCCGAATCAGATAAAAGGGGATGGTTGTTTTATGCTTATAATTGGTTGAAAGAAAACGATAAGAATGCTTTCCTGCAAATGCCTTGCACCCGTGTAGTAACATTGGGCAATGGCCAGGGTGGTATTTTCCGGGGATTTAAACCGACTGACGATTGCCCAATGGGTATGAATGTAGAAGATATTATAAAAGATATCTGGACTGATCAATAAGAATTATTATTCCAAATATAGGACTTTACTAATCAGAATCTGTTCCAGAAAGTAAGTATCGTGTGATACAACGATAAGCGTCCCTTGATATTCATTGATTGCAGCAGTCAGGATTTCTATATTCTGAATATCCAGATTGTTTGTCGGTTCGTCCAGTATAATGATATCCGGAGCTGTATTACTTATTGACATACAACAAAGTACCAGGCGCATCCTTTCGCCACCGCTAAGTGTACTACAAGGTTTATCCCAATACGTTTTAGTAAAGAGAAACCGGTTCAGGCGGGTTTTTACTTCCGATTCCTGTAATTTACCATCATTGAACTTTTCTGCCTGCTGGTATACTGCTAACTGGTTGTCTATTAGGGAATAATTCTGATCTATGTATATGGTTTTCACCTCTGCTCTGGTAAGAGTACCCAAAAGAGGCTGTAACTCACCTAAAATCAGTTTGATCAGTGTAGTTTTTCCTGAACCATTTACTCCTTTAATAGCGATCCTTTCGCCACTTACAATCTGAAAATCCAATGCCTCTTTCCACAGGAAATTATTTCCATATTTCCAATTGATCTGTTTCGCTGTGGCAAGAATCTTATTTTTATGTAAAGTCGAATTATTAAATCCTATTTTCATCTTATCGATAACGAATAGTTCTTTACGCATATCTACTACATCCTGCCGGATATCTTCCATTTTTTGTGCATGAAGATCCTTTAGGCGTGCCGTACTATTTTCAGCCCTGTTTTTCATTGTTTTCATCATGATGGTAGGTACACCTTCTTTTTCTGCTTTCTTTTTTCCACGGGCATCCAGTTTCTGCTGTCGTTCTTTTGTTTCTTGTTCTATTTTCCGGCTTTTGCGAAGGAGCTTTTCTTTATCTTTTAATTCGTCATTTAATGCATCTTGTTCTATTTCTTTTTGTTCTTTATAAAAATCGTAATTACCTCCGTATGCTATTATCGAATCCCTGTTTAATTCGAAGGTGGTGTCTAATAAATTTAGCAGGGTTCTATCATGGCTGACAACAAGAATTGTACTCTTACTATTCGCTATAAAATCATATAGCAGATTTCTGCTGTCAAAATCCAAATGATTGGAGGGCTCATCCAATAAGATAATTTCAGGAGAATGAAGTAATATGCCGGACAAGAAAACTTTTGTTTTTTCTCCACCACTTAGGTTATTCATTGTTTGTGACGATTTTAAATAATCTATACGCCAATATGCTAAAGCAGCACTTACCCTATCCTCAATATCCCAATCCTCATCCAGATCAGTTAGATTTTCTTCGGAGACATCTCCCTTAAGTATGGCCTGCAACGCGTTCAGCTTCTTCTCCACACCCAATACTTGTGCTATAGTGTGTCCATCATACTGCCCTAAATGTTGCGGTACATAATATGGCTTATCCGAGAGGGTTATTTCTCCTCCTGTCTGAGTTAACTGTTCGGATATGATTTGAAGAAGAGTGGACTTGCCCACCCCGTTATTTCCTATCAAAGAAGCTTTTTCTCCTTTTGATAAGGAAAAACTAATATCCTGAAACAAGGTATCTTTATCAGGATGTTTATATATTAATGATTTGACTGTAATACTCATAATAAATAACGTAGAATATGAATTGTTTAAACTGTATCTAAACAGACATATTTACAAAGTTTATAGCCTTGCTAAACATTTGAAATAACAGAAAACAGTTATATCTAATAAGTAAATAAGATCATATAATCTAAGTTGAATGTCTGTTAGTGGATAATTAACTTGACAATGGTTTTTCTGTTCAAATACTTCGCTTTCCCAGAAGTATAAATAAAGAAACCTCTAACTTAGATATCTATTACATTGAAGTAGAATTAGATTAATAATGATGCAAATATATACAAATCAGTAATATATTCCAACTATAAAGCTACTTTTTATTATGTATGCAGGTTTTAGAGGATGTTTTTATTTGTTTGTAAAACGAAAGGTTCTTTAACAATTAGATTAACATTTGGCGAGCCACCGTTAAACAAATTTAAAGTGTAAAAAATTCACTCATTTTTATTTGGAATATATTTAATCTCCTGCTAACTTTGTTATGTGTTTTTCATAGTATTAGATTTAAGGTTAACAATGAAGATTGGTTGTCGTGATGACAACCTTTTCTTTTTATAATTGTATGACTTTTATAAAATCTAGAAAAAAGAAAGAGATTAGCCTCAAAAGCTAATCTCTTTCTCATTTTAAAGCATTGAATTTGCTATCGCCGGAATGTTCCAAGCTCGGCAATTGCCGTTGACCCTCCCCCTTTATGATCTGATTTTACTATTATTTCAAAATACTGGCATTCTACATCTTCAGGTAGTTCAATATATTGTTTATCCCTGATTGATGCCATATTGAATTCTCCTAAGGTCTTCCAAGTTTCACCATTCATACTTATTTTTAATTCAATAAGATTGACTGCTCCATCCAAATTCCAACGTTGCATAAGATAGAAACCGGAGATAGTATTTACCTGTTTCATATCTATAATTGCATTTTTAGGATAAGATGCAGGAGTTTTGATCATATGCCAAACGGTTTCGCCACTAGATCCATATTTACCATCCAGCATATTGCTAGGAGGACGATTACCATCGTTAAGCCCTTCGGCTGTCCATGCACTTCTATTATGTTCTACTGCCACGCCTTTAACCCTTACAGATGAAAACTCTGTGTAAAAGGTGTCTATTGCCAATGGATCAGGTAAAAACAAAGTGCGGTACATCAGGTTGGTGCCACTTTTATGATTTTCTAGTTGTGTCACTTTTACCGCCTGGCCGCTTTGACTATTCCATGCAGAGGCATATAGTTCGATTTCGTCACCTGACTCATTGGTATAGATAATGTCCATTCCCAATGCTGTTTCGTCCGGGGTACCCCACGATACATCTACCAGATCTGTATTTTTATCGTTAATATATGCTCCTTTTACAGGAGTATCAAGCAATGAGGTGGCATATTTGCTCCCATATACTTTGCCCACAACAGATTTTATTATTGAGGAGTTCCCCTTACTATCATGTGCTATCAGATCAAAAGAGTACGCATTTTCGAGAAGGTTTTTGATTTCTACCTCTACTATTTCAATTGGTTTTACCATATTTACATTTGCCCTGGTGGAGTCGTTTCTATTATTCCAATAAATGAGAATATTGGTAGTTGAAGGATCCTTTAATTCGAATCTTAATGCTAACCTGTCTTTACCAGGTAAAACTTTAATTGAATCCGGTGCACCTACATAGGGAATTTCCGGTTTAAGGAATTCCTTATATACTTCATCCATTCCGGTACAAGACTTGAGTATGAGCCCCGAAGCTACCAGTATTATAGATAATATTTTATATTTCATATGATAATAATTTTATTGGTGTTGTATAAAACTTGTACGTTATTTATTTCTTAACGAGTTTTGTTTACATACTTTGTTTCATTACTTCAAACTATTCATTTATTCTTCCTCTTCCTTGTCCTGAGGTTTACCCCAGAATGTTAATTCGGCAATGTACATGTGGTCTAATGCACCCCAAACTTTTACTGTTCTGAATCGTAGATAACGATATTCACCTAATCCGTCGTCAAACTCAAAATCTTCGCCATCGACACCGGCAAACTGTTTATCTTCAGGAGTGACTTCTCCCTGAGGTTTTCCGGAAGGTTTGATTGACTCACATTCTTTTAGTAATACCCAGTTTTCCCAGCCTCCATCACTGTCAGGATCATTACTTCCCCATATTTCATATATCTTAGGGTCTCCTCCGGTGTACATTCCGTCAGAACCTGTACCATCTCTATGGAATAGCTTGAATCGACTCAAAGAATAAATGCCACCTAGATCGAATGTGAAATATTGAGGGAGTCCACTTCCCGGTTTAGTATGGAATATTTCTCCTCCACCTGTGCCAAGTTTCCCATCCCATAGTTTCGTCATATTCGAACTTATATGCCCGTCATAAGTATCTCCTGGTAGTTTTACTTCTTTAAATTTACCCTTATCCAGTTGCTCTTCATATATAGGAGTTAATCTGGCATAAACTGTATCAGTCATATTATTCCATCTGTCGCGTATGGTAACTCCGAACAGTCTTTCTTCAGGTTGGTATCCTCTTACTGCAAAGTTTCCGTCTTTTCTCTTTGTATAATAAGTGTCTGCCTGAATCATATCGCCGACAGTATCAGTCGTAACTACCGAGAATCTCAGGTTGGCTTCGGCCTCATTTTCGAATGTGACGCGGAGTCCTCCGAAAGTTTCTGTCAACTCCAAAGATGCAAAAGCTATCTTAATAGGAGAAAGAAGTGGTTTGAACGTAACGGGAGTCGGTTCTGACATCTTTTCTCCCCTGCTCACCGAATATATATTTGCTGTATAAGAAATAGTGTCAGCGAATCCTTCCAGTACCAGAGAGTTCTTGTAATATGAGGATTTTACCTCGTGAACAGAACCGTCAGCCAGAGTGTAAACGGCTTTCACATACAAGAGGTTTTCGTCATTAGGCGTTACATAAGTTATCTTTACTCCTCCCTGCAGGTTCTCTACTTGTATATCTGATACCTTGGCCGGAGCAGAATCGTCAAACAGTGGTTCTAACTTATCCTCTTCGCAAGAGTAGGCTAGAAGGATTAATAAACAAATTATACTATATATATACTTTTTCATAATGTGATGTTTATAAATTACCAACCAGGGAACTGGTTCAGATTCTTATTACTTAATAATTCACTTTCAGGGATCGGATTAAAGTAATCGCGGGTCGAGAATTTTTGATCATATAGTATCTTTTGACGATAATATGATGTAGGGTCTTCTTGTTCGGTATCCCATCCGGTAATCGGCTTATTAAACTCGTCAGTGGCTCTTTTCCATCTTCTCATATCCCAATAGCGTTGTCCTTCAAAAGATAATTCTATTAATCTTTCCTGTTGCACGATTTCTCTGAATCCGTCTTGTGTCTTATATTTATCCGTTTTTCTCGAATATGCTTTCCACGAGTCTTCTACTGAACCCAGCCCTGCACGTTTTCTTACCAAATCTATCCATTTATGCGCTTCATCAGTAGGGCCATCTATTTCATTTAATGCTTCCGAATACAGTAAATAAATGCTGGCCAAGCGAATTTCAGACCATGGATACATCTCTACACTATAGTTACTGGCTTCGATTACATTGGTGTAGTTCACTAGTTTTTTTGGCCAATATCCTGTAACAGAATATGACGATAGGTTTTGAGCAGCACATGGTTGCCCTTTCTTAGCCGCCACAAACAGCAATTCGCTCTTATCATCAAGTTTTCCTTGCCCGTACCAGATTCCGCCATCAAAGGCCAGATTAGCATAGAAGCGAGGTTCGCGTCTGTAGTTTATTTTTGCTGTTGTATATCCAAAACGTATATAAAGGCCGTAATCTTCTTCTGCAATCTCCAGTCCCCAGCGTCCGGCATAATCATATGTCAAATCTTCTTCAATAGGCACTCCTTTGTCACTATAAAAATTTTCTACTATTTTCAAAGGAATCCCCATATAGCCTTCTGTATTGGAATTTGCTACAAAAGCAGGATCTAGTCCGCGAGGGGTAGCAGCTCTTTGCAGCGAACCCGAACGGCTGGTAGTATTAGCCCAAATGATTTCGGAATTCCATTTTTCGCATAAGGCATTCCTGATGTTCATCTGAGTCTGAATCGTATCGGTAAGTTGGTACTGGAAGAATTGTGGATTGAAATAATATAACTCATAATTTTTGGAATGACAGAATTCAATGGCCTCTTTGCAGGCGTCTCTTGCTATTTCCCATTTTTCTATACTTTCTTCGCTATTGAATAGTTCCTCTCCTCTGTTGTTCTTAAAGCCTTGATAATCCTTGTTGCCATTATATAGCGGACTTGCCGCTTCTGACAGGATTATTGCTTTTTGACAATAGGCAATCGATTTGGTCAAACGTCCTAATTCATTTATTTCTTTTTCTATTTGATCCGGTAAGCCAGGCAGAGCTTCATCCATTAGTTCGATAATATAGTTAAAGCAAGCGTCAATCGGTTCTCTTGTAGGGTAAACATCGCCATATTCGGCCGATACAGGTACATTCACTTTGATGAGGGGAATAGGCCCATAAATACGTAGTAAATAAAAATGATAATAAGCTTTTAAGAATTTTACCTCTGCGATCCAGCGATCTTTTTCCTGGTATGTCATATCAGGTACGCGATCAATATTATCAAGGAAAATATTACACTGACGGATAGCTTCGAAGAAATCGCGTCCACCATTATTCCCTTGCCAGTAATTCATATATGGATTTGATACTCGTTGATATCCTTTAGCTATTTGCCAGTGAGAATTACTTCTGGATGATGGTAACCATACTTCATCGCCTGCTCCATTAGCAATATTTCCATCAAAAGTACCATGAGTAGGCATATAAGAATAACATGTAAATAAGAACCGTTCGGCTGTTACCCTCAGGTTGAATGCATGATCTATTGTGGCAATGTTATCAGGAACTATATCCAGATAGTCACCACAACCGGGTAGTATATTTATGCAAATTATTAATATGATTAATCGTATTTTTTTCATAATCGTGTTTTTTTAGAATGATACGGTTAAACCTACGTTGTATACCCTTTGTACGGGATATCCTAATCCGTTTCCGGCCATTTCGGGATCCCATAACTTGAATTTACTGAAGGTAAGAAGATTGGTCCCATTGGCATATACTCTGATGTCAGCACCAAACCGGCTAACAAGTCTTTTAGGCAGGTTATATCCTATTTCAACGTTTTTAAGGCGCAGGAACGATCCGTTGCGCATAAACCATGTGCTGCGTTGATAATTATTATCGTTTCCTACAGCAGTTGTACTCAGTCGAGGCCATAATGCATAAAGATTCTGGTTTTCTTCAGACCAATAATTATCAGCATATGCTTTTATCAGGGCATTCTGAGGTATGCCTGTCAACGTTTCTCCACTGTATGTATAACCCATAAATGGTGCTGTTGCAGCTGCGTCGATCCAGAATGTTTCACGAGCCAGCCCCTGGAAGAATGCTGAAATATCCAGATTCTTATATCCTAGAGAGAATCCAAATCCGTAAACGATCTCAGGTGTGGTCGGATAACCGATTGGAACCTGATCGAGTGATGTTATTTGCCCGTCACCGTTTATATCTTTGTATTTTATATCACCGCCACCATATACACCGAAGTTTTGTCTGGGAGAGTTGGCTGCTTCTTCGTCATCTACAAACAGGCGTTCGGCAATATAGCCCCACTGTTGTCCGATCTGATAACCGACACGGCTTTTCCATGGTGTATTGTCGTATGTAGGTTCTTCATATACAAGGTATTTGCTTTTTGCATATGTAAGGTTAGCCCGGCCTTGTATCCAAAGATCCTGATTAATAACTCTGTTATAGTCAAGAGACAAGTCTACACCTCTACTTTTTGCTTCACCGATATTGGCATACGGTTGTGCCGTTAATCCCATTGTGGCCGGTGTGGCTGTACGTTGCATAAATATATTAGTGCGTTTTTCCCAATATACATCCAGGGCAACATCCAGACTGTTTCTGAAATTTAGTTCCAGTCCTAAATTTGTTGTTAATGCTTTTTCCCAGGTTATATCAAGGTTGGCATATCTTGAAACAGAAATACCACCGCGGCTGTACCCGGCTTCTCTACCAAAAGTAGCACTATGGGCTCCCGAATTCATATTGACATTTGACAAATATAGGAAGCGTTCGTTTCCTAATGCATCATTACCTCTAAGCCCATGAGTGGCTCTGATCTTAACTTTTGGAAATAACTCGGCCAGGCTTTCATTCCAGAAAGCTTCATTGGATGGTGTCCATGCTGCCCCAAATGAAGGGAAGAATCCGAAACGATTTGTTTTATAAAAACGTTCTGAACCATTATATCCAAAATTGAATTCGGTATAATACCGATTTGAATATGAGTAGGTGAAACGTGCAGCCGTAGTCACATTTCTGTAAGGTAACGATTCGATCAGACTACTTGAATTCCCTGATAATCTGTCTTTAAGTGTAAATACTACCAAGCCGCTTACACCATGTACTTCATTGAATGTTCTGTCATAATTCAATGAACCTTCGATATACATTTCCGAATTTACTGTTTTTTCACCCGGAGCGTAATTCAGGTATTCAGTACCATCTTCTTCATTCAATGGAACAAGCTTATATGTATTATTGATCTTATCCCATGAGGTTGCCTGATAGTAAAATGGAGCATACTGGCGCGTAACATCGAAATAACTATATCGTGTGGTATTCATGATACCGCGGGCATTTAATCCTTCAGTTATGAATTTTAAGTTTTGTCTTAATTCTAACTGTGCCGCCATGTTCGATTTGGAATATTCCTTATATCCTTTTACCATATCTGCATATGGATTCAGCATCCATCCATTTTCGTAGTTACCAAACAATATATGCTCTACATATCGGTGGTCATCATCGACAGGATAATATGCAGGGAAATAGACAGGATTTGTACGCATAATATCCCTGTAAACCTGTGTTCCTCCTTTTATTGGGCCGGTATAGTCGTCGAAAGTCCCGATCAGGCGGACAACCATATTGGTTGTTGTGGTAAGATCCATATCGACATTGGAACGTAGAGAGTAGCTCTTCAAATCAATATTATTGTTGAAATTATTCTCTTTTGCAACTTTCATGATACCGTTATCTTGTGTGAATGCACCTGATACATAGTAACGGGCAACTTTACCTCCACCCCGGATGCTGAGGTTTACACGCTGGTTCATGGTATGATCTTTTAACAGCATTTCTTTCCAGTCTGTTGCCGGGAACATATAAGGATTGATGCCGGACATCGTATTATCGATTTTTTGATCCGAATAGTGAGTCATACCCAACGGGTCACGCGTCAATACCGCTTCATTGGCCATGCGCATGTATGTAATCGGATCGGCCAGTTCGATATTTTTAGTTGCCTGAGATATGGAATTTTCGAAACGGAAGTGGATTTTAGCTTTCCCTTCTATACCTTGTTTTGTTGTAACTAGAATAACCCCGTTTGCTCCGCGTGCACCGTACAGGGCTGTAGATGTGGCATCTTTCATTATAGAGAAACTTTCAATATCATCTACCTGCAAGCGCGCAAGTTCTGTTTGGGTAGTTTCCATGTTGTCGATTAGTATCAAAGGATCTTTCTTATATCCGAAGGTGGTAACTCCCCGGATAAAAAAGTCTGCATTATCCAGTCCAGGTTCACCACTTCGCTGATATGAAATCATACCGGCTACACGTCCGGCAAAAGAAGTGGTAAGGTTACTGGAAGGGACTTTCAATTCACTGGGATTGATTGTCGTAATAGCACCGATCACACTTTCTTTCTTTTGTTTACCAAAGGCTACAACAACAGTTTCTGTTAGCAATGTACTTTCTTCGATCATTACAACTGATATAACCCTGCGGTCTCCAACTCTAATTTCTTCTTTCTTAAACCCGAGATAGCTGAATACCAGTACTGATGTGTCGCTTGGAACGGTGATGGAATATTCTCCATTCACATCAGTTTGAACAGCTGTTATCGTACCACGAATTACAACAGTAACACTCGGTAAAGGCTCGCCGAAATTATTTGTTACTGCTCCCTTTATCGGAATATCGTCATTGACTGCAAATTTTGTGTCCAGACCACTGGAACCGCTGTCAAAGCCGAAATTATTAGCTGCTGTAGTAGCAGTCATACAACTTATACTTATTAAAAGCAACAAGTGTCTTAATTTTCTTACAAATAGCATTTTACTTAAGGTTTCGTTAATTTTTCCATTCTGTTTTTGCTTAAATATCAAAGAGAGCAGCATCTCGACTTATTTTTCAACCTCAACCTATTTTTTCTTTCTCAAGATCTACTCTCCTGTGATATTTTTTCTTTTAATTTCTTTTACAATTAAGAGTAAGGATCATTCATCATATTCATTTGTTCAATAGCTTTTCTACGCTGCTCTAGGTATTATCCGTCTAAATAGATTTCAATGTTTTTGTTTTTCATAAAAGTTATTTATTGTTTAATGTTAGAATAATGTTTATATCTGATGCTATGTGTGCGCACACATTTCGTTAGTTTAAAAAAAACAATTGAAAATCAAATAAAATCCATTTGTGTGCGTACACATAATTTTTCAAAAATTAAATAAAAAAATTAGCTCTTATGACTATTGAAATTCAATAGTCATAAGAGCTAATTATGATGTAAATATTATTTCTTCTTTTACTTAGTCTCTCTCTCTCTCTCTCTCTCTCTCTCTCTCTCTCTCTCTCTCTCTCTCTCTCTCTCTC
>JAITVH010000080.1 GCA_031285905.1 Prevotella sp. | reverse complement strand
ATGTGATGGTTGTTGGATGTGTATCAATGAAAGACCCTAACCAAAACATTATTGGTGAGGTTATCGGTGATAATTTCGCACTGGTTCGAATTCCTTTTGAAACGGGTGACTCAGGTGTTAAAGTGGTAGTTTTTTCAGGGGCTGACTTTCACGATTATAGTACTGCCTATAACAACTATAGTATTACCAGAAGTTTTGCAGGGTTTGGCGGTCCTGACACGATTGATTTAAAAGTAACACCGGGTACACATGAGTTTACAGTGGTATGGTATGTCACTGATAGTGAAACCCTGACAACAACTCAGAGTTACGATTTCAAAACGGGCAAATGGTATGAATTTAAAAACAATGCTTTGTTAGACACTAATATTATCACTGGATCTACACAGGTACATATATTGGAAGGAACATTAGAGGCAGGAGAACCAATAGGAGAGACAGAAGAAGTACTTGTATTTGAAATAAGATAAATCTGCTCCAATATTAGAAGAAGTTTAATGCCCCGTTACTGGTCATGGCGGGGTTATTTTTTACCAAGGAGGATTTATTGAAGACCTATTATTTTGGACTTATTTTGAGTTTATTTATAAACTTTTTTTCATTTACACAAGTTACAACAAGAGATGATTTAACAGAAAATATAAGACCTGTTCTCATACCCACTTTTAATCCTGAGTCGGATCGTTTTTTTGGAACTGAATTGCAGAACGCATTTGCAAGAAAAAAATCTAGCTCATTTACTTTTACCAGTGTCTATAAAGTAGGTTTTTTATTGGTGATCATAGGCTTTTTTATGCCTGTATCTTGTCAAATGAATGGATTTGAGCTTGCTGATACATTTATGAGCATGGGCGACAGTGTGAGGCTTGTCATACTTCTATATGGAGTATTTATATGTGCCTTTATCGGACTTATTATTGGTGCCGCATTGGTGATAAAAAAAGGTGCCAGTCTTAATTGATTGGCTCGTTTTATTAGCTTGTATAAGCTGCGGTGTTGGCGTATATGCTGGAGCATTAAGCAGTGAATATTTTGAATTACAATCCGGTGCATACGTAATAATAATTTGTGGGTCGTTGCATTGATTGGTCAACTTATTCCCAGCAAGTCCAGTTAGAATAAAATGAATATAGTAAGAGAATGGCGGAACATTGTTCTGTAGAAATAATGATGAAGGATGGAACGTAATGAAAAGGAATGTATTTTGTGTATTGTCTTTACTATTTGTAATGATATTGACGTTAAATGCTTGTGCTTCACAAGATGCTTTTACATTTTCACCAACACAAAATCTTCAGGAAGGTCTTCTCCTTGTTTCTGAAGGTGATGAAGTTGGTCAATTCAATTCTCCATACAACTATGATTGGAAGTATGAATTGGAAAGAGGTGAAGGAGATAAGGATAACAATTTATTTAAGATTATCGATTATAACAGACTCATAGCGAGAAAAACACTGACTGCTGGAGTATACCATATAAGAGTAAATATGACACGTGTGAAACAGAATGAGGGAGGAATCCCTTTGTCTTTTTCCTTTACTGTTATACCAGCAGAAGCGTTGCCGATAGAACCGCCGATTGTGGTTGTAGCAAAATCATCAAACGTAGTTACATCACCAAATGTAGCAATACAATCAGATATCGCATCAGAACAGGAAGTACAAGCAATAGATACCACAATAACACCTATTCATTGGTCTGTAAATAATATGGCTACATGGATACAGGCGGTAAACGGAATAAGAAACAGCGGTAATAACAAGAATCATATCATTACTGTAAATGGCAGTTTTTCTGTCCCTACTACTCCTGCTTCTGATAATACCTTTGGTTCTGTAACAAATATACATATCACAATGGAAGGGAGTGGAACCATTTCTTTATCCTCAAATGGTAGTCTTTTGCGCATAGGCGAGAATCAAACTGTTACTATCGAAGACATTACGTTACAAGGGCGTGAGAATAACAATGGCTCGGTGGTTATCACAGCAGGAGAATTTACCATGGCTGGCTCTGCCACAGTGACAGGAAATCAGAAAGCTGGAGGATCTGGCGGAGGAATTCATGTTACTGGAGGAACATTCACCATGAAAGATAATGCTATGGTCTCGAACAACTCTATAGGTTATTCTGGTTTTCAAGAAGGAGGCGGAGGTGTTTGTATTAATAAAGGAACATTTATTATGCAAGATAGTTCCGTAGTTTCAGGTAACACCGATGGAGATAAAGAAGGCTATGGGGGTGTATTTGTCAGGAAAGGGATTTTTATCATGAAAGACACCGCATCAGTAAAAGATAATACAGGTTGCGGTGTTGGTGTTGATGCGGGAACTTTTACCATGCAAAACAGAACAACTATTCAAAATAATACAGGAAGAGGTATTTCTATTGTGGTTGAAGAAAACGGCGCAACAGGAATCGTTATCATGCAGGACAGTAGTGTGATTTCGGGTAATTCGGAAGGCGGAGTAAATATGTATGCCATTCTTCGGAAGGCAAATTTTACTATGCAAGATAATGCATCATTAACAGGAAATTCATCTAGTCAAGGTGGCGGTCTAAGTATTGGTTCTAGCGGAACAGCAATCATAAAAGGCAATGCAAGAATAACTGACAATAAAGTCATTGCAACCGATGACGACTACAGTGTTTATGTGCGTGGAGGTGGCGTGTATATTGATGATGGTACCTTAATTTTGTCTGATAACGCAAGCATATCTAATAATTCTGTATCTGCAAATTTTCTTAGAGGAATTAATTATCGAGGAAATGATGGATATGCTTATGCCTACGGCGGTGGCGTGTACATATCAAGGGGAAGTTTCAATATGAGCGGCGGTACGGTATCAGGCAATACTGCAGGAGAGAATGGCGGAGGTGTATATATTAAGGGTGGTTTAAACAAAACAGGCGGAACTATTTACGGCAATGATGCAGAATCAGAAGAAGACAGAAATACAGCCTCAAATAATGGTGACGCTATATATTGGACTTCTGGTCCCCAATGGAGAGGCGTTACTGTAAATCCTACGGATAATCCCAATGATTACGGTTTCTGGCTGAATGACTAATTCTGTTAGGAATTCTTCAACAAAAGCTCTGTCCCCCTTTAAACCAGCGCAAAACAGGGGACAGAGTTTTCTGTTTTTACCATCAGTCTTTTCAAGTCCTTCCACAGAAAATACACAAACAAAATTGACCTTATATCCAAATAACACTATATTATAGCCATTGGAGTATCTATATGAGTGACTGGCTTTATTCGGATGTCGTGAAGGATCACTTCATGAATCCCAAGAACGTATTGATGGAAAGTGCAGATAACTGGAACCACGACGGCAAGGGGATGGTGGGAAATATAAAATGCGGAGATCAGATGCTGATCCTCCTGCGTATCAGCGGAAGAACGATCTGCGATATCCGCTGGAAAACCTACGGA
This sequence comes from Prevotella sp., assembly GCA_031285905.1. Classification (GTDB taxonomy): domain Bacteria; phylum Bacteroidota; class Bacteroidia; order Bacteroidales; family Dysgonomonadaceae; genus Dysgonomonas. The sequence goes on along the minus strand of JAITVH010000080.1, from coordinate 5 downwards.
TGCGC
>JAITVH010000076.1 GCA_031285905.1 Prevotella sp. | reverse complement strand
TGGCAGGTTGCTCCCCAGCAGAGCCTGTTTCCTCTTCAACTTCCTGATACAAAAATAACTCGTTTTGTTAAATTGCAAAAATAACACTCGGTTTATTTGGTTTACAACATAGAAGATTTTTTTAAAAACAGCGAAGCGAATTTGAAGGGACGGAAAATATAAGTAACCTTTGCAACATGAAAAGACGTCCGGCGGACCGGCCGAATGAATAAAAAAAAGTGAAGAAGAAAGTACCGCTCTCCCCCTTCAGGGGGCTTAGCGGAACTTGTCACAGGCGGAATGGACGGTAAAATATCCCGGTACGGGTATTGCCGGGAATGCAGGCGGGACAGGTTCCCCCATGGAGTGATTTATCGGGCCTGCGAAACGCAGGGTAGCAGACCGGATAAGTCACCGGTAGAATCGGAACTTCGGGACTGATGGGCGGGAGAACCGTAACAGGATGGATGTTTTTTTAGCGCATTTATAAGCGCATTGCGAGCGTTAAGGATTGCAGGGTAAATCCTCGAAGAGATTGTGAAGGAAAGCCTGATCGGGACGGAAAGGCCCAAAAAAGAAATTAGCGCCTGAAAATAAGCACTAATTTACTCCGCTCAATAGGTTTTTTTAGCCATTACCGGACTGTCCTATCATATAATAAAATAACAAATTTATTATTTTATGCCGATTAATTCTTTCATCAGGAATACACATACATCCCTAAAATTCAAATCTCTCTCCGTACAATATATCTTTAGTTTATCCCTCGATTCCCGGTACATCCTGAAACTGTATTTTGAGAAAGATTGTTCATCCTTTATTTGTGGAATATTTACGGATTTATTTTCTACTACAATTTTATCAATACTCTTTTCAAAAAAGGAATAAACAGGCTCCTCAATTTTCAATAAGGCAATTTTAAAAAGCTTTATTGTTTCGGGTTCTGTATTAATAGATGTCGCTGCAAAAGTTGTTTTATCTTTTCTTGTTGGCATTAGTACGGGTTTATAATCCTGCTCCCTTTCTTCCTCAGTCCGGATTAACGATTCAATTCCGGTTTTAAAAGTTTTCTTCTTTCCTGCACTCATTATCAAAAGGCTATTTAAAGATTTCTAATATTTCATCACACACTTTCAGGTATTCTGCCGCACCTGTACTTTCAGGATTATAAGAATAAATATCTTCTCCCTGCATTTGGGCTTCTTCTAAGGCTACATTTGTAGGAATAATAGTATCGAATGTCTTACCATTAAAATTTTCGCATATCGTTTCCTTAATCTCCTTATGCAATGTTTTACGGGTATCTACCTTTGTCAATAGTATTCTGTATTGGGTTAGCCCGGTATTGAGCCTTTTTTGGACTAACTGAACGATTTCAAAAAGTTTGTTCATGCCGGCCAAAGCAAAATCCCCCATTTCAATAGGAATAATCATGTAATCAGAAACAGCCAAAGCGTTTAATGTCAATAATCCGAGTGATGGGGGACAGTCAATAATAATAAAATCATATTCTGATTTTATTTTACTTACCAGTTCTTTTAAAATAAATTCCCGCCCTGCTACTCCGCTAAGTTCTGATTCGGCAGCCGTCAGATCCAGAGACGAAGTAACGACATCTAAATTTTCCTTAACCTTTGTAACCGGCAAGGGACTTTCTCCCCTCAAAGCTTCATAGACATTAGGTGTCTTATTAATCGGTAAAGAGAAATGCAAAGTCAGATTTGCTTGCGGGTCTAAATCTATCAAAAGGACTTTCTTTCCTCTTATGCTCAGACCTGCCCCTATGTTCACACTTGAAGTTGTTTTTCCTACACCTCCTTTATGATTAAGGACTGTTATTATTTGTACCATATAATAGAATATTAAAATTATTTGATAAAGATAATATCAAAATAATAAAATAACAAATTTATTACATTCATATTTCATTTTCTTTGTTTCCCGTAGGGGGATTACAACCGTACTGGTACAGGCTCGATGCCTGTACCAGTACGACACCCTTTGCTCATTGATCTGCCGGACGTACTTGTTCAATCAGTCATTTTTTCCAGTTCCCTGTCAAAACAAACGATAGTACCATTTGAGAAAATACCGGAAGCAGATTGTGTTACTAAAGGTATGAAACAAAAAAAGCGGCTAACTGTTAGCCGCTTTCATACTGATAATCAATTCACATTGATTATTAACCAGTCTTTTATTTAACGTATGTACAAATATAATCATTCTTTCATTTTATCCTGTCGGGTTTCATTAAAGTTATCAGCATTTTCTTCTGTGAATGCAGATTATTCCTGTTGCAAAAGTCAATCATCCCGACCGTGCAGTTTTCCCCCTGGTAACTGTACTGTTCCGTCAGTTCTTCAAAAATATAATTTTTCAGTTCCGTATCAATATCTTCATGTTCCATTTTTATACTGTTTACAGGCAAGCGGTATAATACCGCCTGCCAAGTTAGCTAAATAAAATCAAAGTTTGCTTTTTCATCCTTGTTATTGAGGGTTATCCCATCTTCCCCGCTAATATTCAGAAATTCTTCATCCAGGAGTTTGCGTGCCGTTTCTTCCTGTTCTCGCTCCCTCTCTTTCCTTTTTTGCAACCCCTCATGGTATATAAAGCTGTTTTCTTTCTCCAGCAGCTCGATATGGGGAATACCCCTTAATTCGGCGATACGGGGGTTAATACTCCATCCCTGCCTGTAATCGGTAAATGACAGGGCGTCTTTCCATACTACCTCGCCCCTTACCCCGTGTATCATCA
>JAITVH010000062.1 GCA_031285905.1 Prevotella sp. | reverse complement strand
GTTGGACGCACCCCTGGTTCACCGGTTGTTCCGCCAGGAGCATCGCCGGGTAGCTAAGTGCGGATTGGATAAGTGCTGAAAGCATCTAAGTACGAAGCCGACTTCAAGATAAGATATCCCTTAAGGGTGGTTGTAGACTACGACCTTGATAGGCTACAGGTGTAAAGGCAGTAATGTCATAGCCGAGTAGTACTAATAGCCCGGACGCTTTCTAAAACGAGCTGTTAGCTGATAGCCAGTAGCCATTAGCTAACAGTAAGAACAAAACACAAGGTTTTAGCCTATACAATAAACAAACAATACTTGATCTTTTTACATCGTGTCGACATATACAGTTGGTATGTGGCCATAGACAGTCCTACAGTATAAAAACTGTTGACTGTTAACTGCTCACTGTTAACTGAAAAACATTCAGGTGGTTATAACACCGGGGTTCCACCTCTTCCCATTCCGAACAGAGAAGTTAAGCCCGGTCGTGCCGATGGTACTGCAATTAGTGGGAGAGTAGGTTACCGCCGTTTTAAAGAAGAGAGTCCCGTACTAGATAATAGTACGGGACTTCTTTTAGTTATACTACTACAATGGGACTCTGATATTATGAATGAACACCTCAGATACAGAAATAAATAGAAAAAGTTTTCTATTCAATCTCTCTATACGATACAATACAATAAAAAAAGGATTGCCTCTATTAAAGAGACAATCCTTTTTCTTATTATACTGAATCTTGGGAATTATTATCAGAATAACTCCGGATATTTATTTCTGGAAATACAATGAGGTTGATTTTCTATTTCTTTATCGAGTATAAGATTCCACCCAAGTTTGTCAAATTCCTTCTCTAATATAAGGCAGGTATTGAAATCACTGTCTGAAACTTTATATGTCTGTCCGTCTTTCGCTCCCGATACTGAGATTTCAAACCGATTATTCATAACCCAAACATGAGCTTTTTGTCCAAATATCTCTACATATTGGGGTTGTTCCAGATCGCTAAAATGAGGTATTGTAATTTTCAATTTATCAAGATCCTCGATAGAGTATGACTCCAAAGGATCAAAAGCAATAAAGCCATCCTCGAGTTTATTTACTATAACGCCTATACGAGACAACTTTTCAATCATATCTTCACGTGTTTCGTACCTGAAATACGCACAGAATGAATCTCCTTCACAGTTGTGCCCACCTCGTGCTCGCATGAAATAGAAATATTTCAGATGCTGACACCAATGCTTGATCTCCTCTTTTGTATTATTCACAAAGAGGCGGTCTTCTGATATTTTGCCTAAATCTATGTTCTCCATCAATAGAAATTTATCAAATATCTACAATAAATTTCTTAAGTTCGGGATTTAATAGTGACTGAGGTACAGATTGCTTGATTTCTGAAATGATAATATCCAAGACTCTTTCGCGCAAAAATTCGCGACGGGTAACAAGGCTTATTTCTCTTACAGGAGATATTCCCTTGAGAGGGCGGATATTCTTTTTCTGTTTTTCGTTTAGCTCCTCTATTGCCATTTCAGGAATAATGGTCAATCCACTGTTGTTGTCTACAATATTTATCAATGTGCTGATGCTACCAGCTTCATAAGAGAAAAGGGAGTGAGAACTCTTTCTTTTTCTCATATTGCATATACGTAATATCTGTCCGCGAAAGCAATGTACTTCTTCGAGTAACCACAGGCGATTTATATTCAGATCTTCTTCTTCCAGTTCTTTCTTAGCATATAGGGAAGTTTCACGCGGCGATACATAAGCATAGAAGCGTTCGTAATAGATCGGATGCTCTGTTATTTTTTCATTTTTAAGAGGTGTAGCCAGAATAGCACCATCTAATGCACCGTTTAAGAGTTTCTCAACGAGTTGTCCGGTAGTTGTCTCCTCTATTACCAACACGATGTCGTATCCATTCTCATCATGTACTTTCATTAGTTTTGGTAACAGATAAGGTGCTATAGTAGGTATAATACCAAGCTTGAAAACGCCTTGTACAATGCCTTTTTCTTCTTGTATGATCTCTTTTATCTGTTTTACCTGCGATACGATCACCCGTGCCTGATTGATTATCTGAGTGCCGATAACGGTAGGTTGCACAGGTAATTGGCTACGATCGAATATTTTTACACCCAGCTCGTCTTCCAACTTTTGAATCATCATACTCAATGTCGGTTGAGTAACAAAAGAGGCTTCGGCAGCTTTAGCAAAGTGACGATGATTGTCAACTGCTATAATATATTCCAACTGTTGTATATTCATATATTATTTTATTTTAGTGTTAATATTCGCGTTCGCCAAAGATTGAAGATCCGATACGGATCAGTGTAGATCCTTCTTCTATGGCAATCTTGTAGTCTCCCGACATTCCCATAGATAACTCACGGAAGTTACTATCGTTAGCAAAATGGTCTTTTTGTATTTCATCGAAAAGTTTTTTCAGCGTTCTGAATTCTTTTCTTATCTGTTCTGTATCGTCAGTATAGGTTGCCATTCCCATCAATCCACCGATATATGCATATTTACAATCTTTCCAAAGGTTGTCAGATAAAAACTTTTTGCAATTATCAATAGACATACCATCCTTCGATTCTTCCTGTGCTATGTGGACTTCAAGCAGGCAACATATTTTTTTCTTTGCGGTAGAAGCGTATTTTTCTATTTCGGATAAGAGCTTCCAGCTATCTACGCTATGTACTGTATGTATGTATGGTACAATGTACTTTACCTTGTTTGTCTGAAGGTGACCGATAAAATGCCATTCTATGTCTTGGGGCAGGGTAGAGTGCTTTTGATCTATTTCCTGCATCCTGCTTTCTCCAAATATCCGCTGTCCTGCATCGTATGCCTCCTGTATAGCATCTGCTCCATGAAATTTAGAAACAGCAACAAGTCTGACTCCGGACGGTAATTCTTTATTTATAGTATGTATATTGTCGGTAATACTCATTCACATTTATCCATTTAAGCCAGAACTACCTTTTTCTTCTGGTCTTCCGAATATGGGAATACGTCCATAATCGTTGTTTCGGTAAGCGATGCTATAGCATAGTCCGCCAATGTTCCTTC
>JAITVH010000014.1 GCA_031285905.1 Prevotella sp. | reverse complement strand
TTTACATCCGACGGCGGCTGGTTGTTTGAAGGCGGGGCTGTACCGGGCGCTCTTCCTACTGCAAACGGTGAAAGTAATATTGATAACCTGAAAAAAGTGGTGAACCGGTACAACGGAGGACAAGGCCCCTACATGGTTGCCGAGTTTTATCCGGGCTGGCTTGCACACTGGGTGGAACCTCATCCCCGGGTAAGTGCGACAAGTGTTGCCCGCCAGACAGAGAAATACCTTCAGAATGATGTATCTATCAACTATTATATGGTTCATGGTGGTACTAACTTCGGATTTACAAGTGGTGCCAATTATGATAAGAAGCATGATATACAACCAGACCTGACCAGTTATGATTATGATGCACCGGTCAGTGAAGCCGGATGGGTTACCCCAAAGTTCGATTCACTGCGTAATGTTATCCAAAAATATGTAGATTACACTTTACCGGAGGCTCCTTCCGCTATTGACCTGATAGAGATTCCGTCTATAAGACTTGACAAGGTAGCGACCTTGGAAGGCATGGACTTTAAGACAACAGAAAATAACACACCACTGACCTTTGAACAACTGAACCAAGGGTATGGATATGTTTTATACCGCAAACACTTTAACCAGCCGATAAGCGGGACAGTAGAGATAAAGGGACTGCGTGACTATGCCACTGTATATACAAATGAGGAAAAGGCCGGGGAGCTGAACCGCTATTTTAATAAATACACAATGGATATTGATGTCCCGTTTAACAGTACACTGGAAATACTGGTGGAGAATATGGGACGTATCAACTACGGCTCGGAGATTATCCATAATACAAAAGGGATTATCAGCCCGGTCAGGATAAATGATATGGAAATCGAAGGTGGCTGGCAGATGATTTCGATTCCAATGGATAAAGCCCTTGATTTCAGTAAGATGGATAAAGCGAATGTATATGATAATAACGGATCAGCTGTTAAATCACTGGCAGGCAAACCAGGGTTGTATAAAGGTACTTTCAAGCTGGCAGAGACCGGCGATACTTTTATCGATATGGAAGGCTGGGGTAAAGGCATTATCTTTATCAATGGGACGAATATCGGCCGCTACTGGCATGTGGGTCCACAGCAGACGCTTTATATCCCGGGTGTGTGGCTTAAGAAAGGAGAGAATAAGATCATTATTTTCGAGCAGCTGAATGATAAGCCGCATACGGAAGTGAGGACGACCAAAGTGCCGGTATTAGCGAAACTTAAGATAGGACAATGAATAAAATACGGTATGTATAACTGTGGGTAAATTGTATGCAGATTAAATTAAGGGCATATAAATTTAACTGTGTCAGCTAATTTTTCTTCTCAATAACTTAGGATCTTTTTATGTCCATTTCTTACAATGGGTAATGTAGATCCTGAGTTTTGTTGGTTTTACAAAACTAATAAAATATTGGAGATATTGTTATTAATCCAGTAATGTAAATCTGTCCGGATATATAATAGCCAGTTGTTGAGCTGTTTTGCTCCATTCCCAGAGTGGCATTATCCACTTCTTTTTGATATTACGGTAGCCAGGTAAACGAGCTTTTCCAAAGCGGTATCATTGGTGAAAACACCTTTGTTTTTAGTAACCTTCCTTATTTGACGGTGATATCCCTCTACTGTGTTGGTGGTGTATATCATCCCTCTGATCCCATCAGGGTATTGGAAGTAAGCCGAGAGCCGGTCCCAGTTATTACGCCATGATTTTATAATGATAAGCTCCCAGTTTGTATACGTTTGCGTATATAAACTCAAAATGGCTCTCCGTATAAAGGAGGACTGATTATAAGTGGGCATAATGACTGAAAAGCCGTCTTTCATATTAAATGTTTAGTATTACGTAATATTTCATCTTATATGCAAAATTCACCACGTTAAGAGTATTATGAATAATCATTCTATAAAAATAATTTTATACAGAAAGAAGAATATTCATATCTTCTTTCTGTATTAATTCACTAGAAATTAACCGTTACGGTTACACTTCCTCCACCACTGCTACTAATACTACCGCTCACACTCCAGCCACTACTGCCGCTATAGCCACCGCTAGCACTCCAGCCGCTGCTACTTCCATAACCACCACTTACACTCCAACCGCTACCACTATTATAGCCGCCACTTATATTCCAGCCACTATTGCTACTGCTACCACTCATACTCCAACCGCTACTACTAGAGCTACCCAATGGAGGAAAAGAAGTAGTATAGTCATAATTCGAGGAAGTTATTAATGGGGGTATATAAGGAGGATTTCCTCCTGTTCCTCCTACATATTTAGCTACTTCGGCTGCTGATAATTGTTCTAGGTCGTCTAATAAAATTCTTTTTAATTTTTTCATAATGTATTTTTTTTGATTTAACTCTATAAATTAAATTGCTATTATTTATTTCACCTCCTTTCTTTTTATAATTTTAGTTTATAGCTTCCACTCTCATATTATTAAAATCGAAAACGATTTTTTTCCCTAGTTTTTTAATAAAATTGAGACCGACAACTCCATCAAAAATATTAATGTGGGAGAATTTATCCACTATAATAACTCGCTCCATATCATAATTTACTAATCTGCCATTGGTATAAATTTTCACGTCTTTTACATATTCGTATGGAATATTGAATGTACTTCCGGTCATTGTATGATGATGCAGGGGTTCTTTATTCTCTACCGAATCTATTTCTATATTGTCTTTATTTTTTTCGTAAAATGAGGTTGTTAAGGTTAGAAAATCATCCGCCCCTGAGTCTAGGTACCCTACATAACTTAAACCATTGACTCTCAATTTTAAATATGGATTATCCTTTATTATAAAAATGTTAGAAAAATCATTGGATCGCATATGCTCTGTGTTGTTTGGAAAAGAAATTGTACTCTTTTCCCAATCAAGCTCAATCTTCCCGATTCGCTTTATTGCAGGCAGTCCCATTACTATTTGATTATCACTAAAGATTCTTTCAATATTTAGTTTTGTTTCATTGTCTAATGTGGCTGGTAAATGGGAATGAAAATTTTCTTCAAAAACCAAAACTGGAATATTATAAAGTTGTACATTCTTCAAATTTATACTATCAATTATTTCTAAAACAACTTTTCTTGGTTTACCATTTACCATCTGTATACTATCCTGATCGCTTACTGACTTTTTTGTTTCAATTTTATCGGCAAGACTCCGTGTCATCATAAAATATGCAGTAACTCCTGTATCAAACCAAGTCTGGACTGCAACATCATTATATCTAGCATCAAAATATATATATTTGCTGTTATTAAGTTCGATAATATCATTCTCACTACACTCCTTTCTTACTATCCTTATTCGAGGTTCATTCATTTCCCTATTCTTGAAAGAAGACTTTATATTTTCTACATAATTGATTTCTTTCTGAATAAAGTCCAGCTCCAAATCAAATGGATTTCTATTTAAATAATCCAGAAATTTATCACAAGAATTTATCCCATCTTTAAATCGTTGCTCATCTCCATAGAGCTTAAATAATCTTCCATAATAGGTACCAATTCCAGGCCCCATTTTTAGCTCA
>JAITVH010000008.1 GCA_031285905.1 Prevotella sp. | reverse complement strand
AGTGACAGACTATGAGGTGGAGTCAGCCAACAAGATAATAAATCCGGATGGAAATAGTATGAATAGCAGGGGGTAGACAATCTCGATATAATTAATTGACAACAGTCTGAAATAGTAATTTCAGACTGTTTTTGTTTGATTACTGATGGATAGTATTCCTTTAGAGTATAAATTCTTCCTTTTATCATGATTTTTACTTCTAAAAACTTTACCAAGCAAACAAAAAGGTTTACTTTTGCAGTGCAATTTTTGACATGATAACTAATTGATAATAAGCACCTATAAATATCGTTTATGATACTATAAGAAAACTTAATAAACGACTATGGATCAACAATATAAAAAACCTATATATTAAACAATTGAATAAAAATCATGGCTAATCAGAAAGAAAAGCTTTTCTCAGACTTTCCACCGGTTTCTACTGAAGAATGGATGGCGAAAATTACGGCAGACCTGAAAGGAGCCGATTTTGAGAAGAAACTCGTTTGGAAAACAAATGAGGGATTCAAAGTAAATCCTTTTTACAGAAGCGAAAACATCGAAGGCATGGCAACTACAATGTCATTGCCGGGCGAATTTCCTTACGTGCGTGGTACTAAGAAAGATAATGACTGGTACACACGTCAGGATATTAGTGTAAACGATGTTAAAGCTGCTAATGCAAAAGCTCTCGATGTATTGAACAAAGGGGTTAACTCTCTTGGATTCAGTATTGACGGAGACGATGTGAATACTGAAAACATCAATACTTTACTGAAAGGTATAATGCCTGAATGTGTTGAACTGAATTTCAGCACATGTTATCGCAAGTCTCACGAATTAGCAAAGATACTTGTAGATTGGTACAAGGCATCGGGTGCGGACTTACTGAAATGTTTTGGATCGATTAATTATGATCCTTTCAAACCGCTTTTGAAAAAAGGACGTGATGCTGAAGGCTGGATAGAAAAGGCTGCTGAAATAGTAAAAATAGCTGCCCCGCTTCCACGTTTTCGAGTATTGGCGGTTAATGCTCATGCAATTAATGATGGCGGTGCTTATATTTACCAAGAGCTTGGTTATGCCTTGGCTAATGGTAATCAATTGATGAGTGCCCTTGTTGAAGCCGGATTGGATGCTACGCTGGTAGCAAAGAAGATCAAATTCAACTTTGGTATTGGTGGCAACTATTTTATGGAAATAGCAAAATTCCGCACTGCACGCTGGTTGTGGGCTGAAATAATAGCTGCATATAAACCTAAATGTGATCATGATTGTTCTAACGAAGGCCCGGAAAATGAATGCCGTTGTGCCGCTAAAATATATGCTCACGCTCAAACATCTACTTTCAATAAAACAATATATGATGCTCATGTAAATCTACTTCGTACTCAGACAGAGGCTATGTCTGCAACTATTGCAGGGATCAACTCGCTGACTGTACGTCCGTTTGATGAAACATACAAAGCATCTGATGACTTTTCTGAGCGTATTGCACGTAATCAACAGCTATTGTTGAAAGAAGAGTGTCATTTCGATAAAATAACAGATCCTTCTGCTGGTTCTTATTATATAGAAAACCTGACTAAATCTATTGCAGAACAAGCTTGGGCACTGTTCCTTGCTACTGATGAAAAAGGATTCTATGAAGCACTGAAAGCAGGAGTTGTGCAGACAGCTGTCAAAGAGTCAGCCGATAATCGTTTTAAAGCAGTGGCTACACGCCGTGAAATCCTTCTGGGGACAAATCAATTCCCTAATTTTACCGAAAAAGCAGATAGCAAAATTGTTGAAAAAGAAGCATGTGGATGTGGATGCGGTAAAGACGCTCCTTATATGGCTCTTCCTACCGACCGTTTGGCTACAGCATTTGAAGAATTGCGTCTGGCTACGGAAAAACATGGTGCACCAACTGTATTCATGCTAACTATCGGTAATCTGGGTATGCGTCTTGCTCGTGCACAATTTTCAAGCAACTTCTTTGCCTGTGCAGGTTACAAAGTAATTGATAACTTAGGATTCCAAACTGTGGAGGAAGGTGTAAAAGCTGCTTTCGAGAAAAAAGCGGATATTATTGTTCTATGTTCTAGTGACGATGAATATACTACTTATGCACCGGAAGCACATAAACTGGCACAAGGTAAAGCCCATTTTGTCGTGGCAGGTGCTCCTGCGTCTATGGACGAGCTGAAAGCCCAGGGAATAGAACACTTTATCAATGTGAAGAGCAATGTCCTTGATACACTGAGAACATTTAATGCTAAACTGGGAATCAATTAAAAGTTAAGTAGCTAAAAAAGAAGAAAACATGAAACCAAATTTTAAGAATATAGATATCAATAAAGCAGGTTTTGCAGCAACAGATGCTGCAAAATGGACTGCTGACAACGGTATTGAGGCTAACTGGACTACACCCGAATTGATTCCTGTGAAGCCTGTATATACCAAAGAAGACCTCGAAGGCATGGAACATCTTAACTATGCTTCGGGTATTCCTCCATTCCTTCGCGGGCCGTACTCAGGTATGTATGCTATGCGTCCGTGGACAATCCGCCAATATGCTGGATTCTCTACTGCTGCTGAGTCGAATGCATTTTATCGTCGTAACCTGGCATCAGGACAAAAAGGCCTTTCCGTTGCGTTCGACCTTGCCACACACCGTGGATACGATGCCGATCATCCTCGTGTAGTGGGTGACGTAGGTAAAGCCGGGGTATCGATCTGCTCGGTAGAAGATATGAAAGTTTTGTTTGAAGGAATTCCGTTGAATCAGATGTCGGTTTCGATGACAATGAACGGTGCAGTGCTTCCGGTACTAGCATTCTATATTAATGCAGGTCTGGAACAAGGCGCTAAATTGGAAGAGATGGCAGGAACGATACAAAACGATATTTTGAAAGAATTCATGGTGCGTAACACATACATCTATCCACCTGAATTCTCAATGAAGATCATCGCTGATATCTTCGAATATACATCTCAGAAGATGCCTAAGTTCAATTCTATCTCTATCTCTGGCTACCATATGCAGGAAGCCGGAGCAACAGCAGACATCGAGTTGGCTTACACGCTTGCCGATGGTATGGAATACCTGAAAGCAGGTATCGATGCGGGTATCGATGTAGATGCCTTTGCGCCTCGTCTGTCGTTCTTCTGGGCTATCGGTATGAATCACTTCATGGAAATCGCTAAAATGCGTGCCGGCCGCCTGTTGTGGGCGAAGATCGTAAAAAGCTTCGGAGCTAAAAATCCAAAATCACTTGCGCTTCGTACTCACTCACAGACTTCTGGCTGGTCATTAACAGAACAAGACCCATTCAACAATGTGGGTCGTACTTGTATTGAAGCTATGGCTTCTGCACTTGGTCACACCCAGTCATTGCATACTAATGCATTGGATGAGGCTATTGCATTGCCTACCGACTTCTCTGCACGTATTGCACGTAATACTCAGATATATATACAAGAAGAGACATATATCACTAAGGAAATTGACCCTTGGGCAGGCTCTTACTATGTGGAAACACTTACTAACGAGCTTGTTCACAAAGCATGGGGGCTGATTCAGGAAGTACAGAAACTTGGAGGAATGGCTAAAGCAATCGAAACAGGTCTGCCTAAAATGCGTATCGAAGAAGCTGCTGCACGTACACAGGCACGGATCGACTCGGGTTCTCAAACAATTGTCGGTATCAACAAATACCGTTTAGAGAAAGAAGACCCTATCGATATTCTGGATGTGGACAACACTGAAGTTCGTCGTCAGCAAATCGAGCGTTTGAACGATCTGAAATCTAAACGCGATAATGAGGCTGTGAAGAAAGCGCTTGCTGCTATCACAGAATGTGTGAAAACTAAAAAAGGTAATCTACTGGAGCTTGCCGTTGAGGCAGCTCGTCTTCGTGCTACTTTGGGAGAAATCTCAGACGCTTGCGAGGAAGTAGTAGGACGTTATAAAGCTATAATCAGAACAATTTCGGGCGTGTATTCATCAGAAAGTAAAAAAGATCCTACATTCCACGAAGCTCAAAAGCTTGTAGAGGAATTTGCTAAGAAAGAAGGCCGTCAACCACGTATTATGATTGCCAAAATGGGACAGGACGGACACGACCGCGGCGCCAAAGTGGTTGCCACAGGTTATGCCGACTGCGGATTCGATGTGGATATGGGGCCATTGTTCCAGACACCGGAAGAAGCTGCCCGTCAGGCTGTCGAAAACGATGTGAACGTACTTGGGGTTTCTTCTCTTGCTGCAGGTCACAAGACTCTTGTACCTCAGGTAATAGCAGAATTAAAGAAACTTGGGCGTGAGGACATCGTGGTAATTGCCGGTGGTGTAATTCCTGCACAGGATTATGACTTCCTGTACAAAGCTGGTGTCGCAGCCATCTTTGGGCCGGGTACATCGGTAACTAAGGCTGCTGTACAGATTATGGAGATTTTGTTGGCTGAGTAAATTAGTAAACAAATAAGATCAGGAAAAAGAGGTGTCTTTCGGTAGAAAGATGCCTCTGTTTTTTTATCTTTACATTTTACTTCAATCTAATAACCCCTATTAACAATATTATTTGAATATTTATCATGAAAAGAACAGTTATTACTCTATTTTACATTTTGTTTATCTGTAATTTATTCGCCCAGAATGTGCTGAAAGAGAGGGAGTTTAAACAGGTATTGATTTCTAAAGACGGTCATCAGGGAACCTTTACCTGGAAGATGAAAAAAGCAGGGGATATTAGTACCAAATCAGAAGATATCTCAACTGAAAAAATTTCAACATCGGATTGGCTTCCGGCCGTAGTTCCGGGGACAGTATTGAATTCATTGGTTTATAATAATATATATCCTGAACCATATTTTGGATTGAATAATAAGCTGGAATCAGGTCTTATTCCGGATCTTTATCATGCAGGAAGAGACTTTTATACATATTGGTTTCGTACTGAATTCGATTTAGAGAAATCCCAACATGAAGGTAAAAAAACATGGTTGCAGGTAGATGGTATTAATTACAGAGCCGAAATATGGCTCAATGGAAATATGGTCGGGAATATCTCCGGAATGTTTTACCAGGATAAAATAGAAATTACCGATTATGCAAAATTAGACAGAAAAAATATATTGGCAATTAAGGTTTATCCTGTAGATGCTCCGGGAACGATAAAGCCAAAAGGAGGAAAAGCTTTTGGGGCGAACGGTGAATTTCAGAATGGAGGAAACGGTGAGATAGGAAAAAATGTGAGTATGTTGCTAACTGTCGGATGGGATTTTTATTATCTGGATGGCATTAGAGACCGTAATACGGGAATATGGAAAGATATTTCGATTTATACGACAGGGAAGGCAACTTTGCAACATCCTTTTGTGAAAACCGAGTTATCGAAGCCCAACTATGATGAGGCACGGCAAACTGTTTCTGTAGAAGTTACCTTTCCTAACGTATTGGGACAAAACAGGACAAAGACGGTTAAAGTTGTAGGAGAAATTCTAGGGGAAGATATAAAGTTTGAGAAGGAAGTCCCATTATTCAGGCATGATGTAAAAGAAGTCGTTTTCACTCCTGAAGAGTATCCACAGCTTATTATTAAAAAACCACGGTTATGGTGGCCTATAAACAAAGGGAAACAAGAATTATATGATATTCTCTTCAAAGTGGAAGTTGATGGGGTTGTAACTGATTCCATAACTTCCCGCTTTGGTATTAGAGAGATAACTTCAGACCAAAATACTCCTGATAAATCACGAACTTTTTATGTAAACGGGAAACCGCTGTTTATTAAAGGCACAAACTGGCTACCCGAAGCTATGTTACGTAATTCTGACGAGCGTACATATGCCGAACTCCGTTATACTGCCCAGGCGGGCATCAACCTGATTCGCTTTTGGGCGGGAGGGATTACCGAATCGGATTACTTCTTTCAGTTGTGTGACGAATTAGGAATATTAGTTTGGCAGGAATTTTGGATGACAGGGGATACTAAGCATCCTTATGATGGAGGTTTATATATGAATAATGTAGTTTCTACTGTAAAGCGTATCCGTAACCACGCTTCGTTGGCCTATTATGTCTGTTCAAACGAATCCAGTGAGATGCCAAATATTGGGGAAGTAATATCTAAACTGGATGATACACGTGGTTATCAAATGCAATCTGAGTGTTGTGGTATTCATGATGGAAGCCCGTATAAGCAAGTGAATATTATGCGTCATTATGAAAATACAGCATCTGACCGGGGAAGCCGCATCGATGGTTTCAATCCTGAATACGGAGCTCCTTGCTTACCAACGGTGGAATGCTTGCGGGAAATGATGCCGGAAAAAGACCTTTGGCCTATCAATAAAGAGGTGTGGGATTATTCTGATGGTAATGGCTTTCATCAGGTGGCTTCGCTCTATACTGATATGGTAAATGAATATGGAATTTCGCAAAGCATTGATGAATTTGCCACCAAATCTCAATTTGTAGGAGCTTTTAACTACAAAAGTATTTGGGAAGTATGGAATTACAATAAGTTGAATTACGGGGATCGTTACTGTTCCGGATTCTTGTTCTGGTATCATAATTCACCGGTGCGTCAGGTAGCCGGCCGTATGTGGGACTGGTCATTAGAGCCAACAGCAGCGCTTTATGCTGCCCAGAATGCTTGCGAGCCACTTCATCCTCAATTTGATTATTTGAAGAATACTGTTTCGGTAGTCAATGATTATTACCAATCATTCTCCAATTATAAAATCACGGCGGAAGTATATGATTTGAATATGAAGAAAGTCTTTGTAAAACAGGCTAATATTGAAAATATTCCGGAGGATGGTACAATAAATGATATTTTCAAGATTGATTTTCCTGCACAAATTACTAATGTACATTTCATTAAGTTGCGATTGTTTGATAATAAAGGAAAGCAAGTGGGAGACAATTTTTATTGGCGTTCTAACAGTAAATATGAGGGGAAAACTACTTTGACAGGCTCAACTACAGCCGGTTTCGAGGATATTAATAAACTGGCAGGAACAACTGTTCAGGTAAAATATAAGACAAGGACTGAAAACGGAAAACATTTTATTGATTTGCAATTAAAAAACTCAGGAAAAGCACTATCGTTTTTCACGCAGGTTCAATGGTTGGACAAAGATGGAAAGCCTGTTCGCCCCTCGTTTTATACTGATAATTTTGTAAATCTTATGCCCGGAGAGAATATTACGATTACAATTGAAACAGCTGCAAAGTATCTTACAGATGATGAATATTCGCTCGTTGTGAAAGGATTTAATATCAAAGAGCAGAAATTCAAAGTTGTTCTGAAAAATATAAAATAAAAGACTATATTTGTTAAAAGAAGCAAATATACACTATGAACAGAATAATACTTATAGGAAATGGTTTCGACTTGGCTCATGGATTGAAGACGAGCTATAAAAATTTTATTGATGATTATTGGACAGAATTTGCAAAAAAATATCTTGAGAGTTCACCTTGCGAGGATGAATTTGTCAAACTCGAAAATACCAATGGCCCTAAAGGTGGATATGAAACATGGATAGGTGCAACATATAGTGGTGATACCTTGTGTATTATATTATTGCATTTCCTTGATGAAATAAAAACTGGTAATGTCAATTCCTACAATGATCTCAAACAATTGATCGAAAAGGTTAAGGATGCCTCCGATTTGCAGTTCGCACTATCTTTCAAAAACAACTTCTGGAAACAAATATCCGAACATGTAGCTGATATAAATTGGGCAGGTATTGAACATGAATATTATGAAAGACTAAGAAAGTGTAATCATGAAGAGGCTGAAGTTTTAAATAAAGAATTAAAGCAAATAGAGAAATTACTTGAAAAGTATTTATCGAAAATTGAAAAAGAAGTAGTATCTACGAACAAAGATTTATTTTTTCAAATATATTCGCCTTTGCATATTGAAGATTTTATCGAAACACACATTCCTATTATCCGCAAGGTATATAGAAATGCAAATGATTATCCAACTAAACTAAAAGAGCTTAATAAAATATTTAACTGGATTTTGAATAACAAACATTGTACAAGTAAAAAAGATTATGATGATCGTGTTTCCGGTATCCATGGTATAAACTTATTTCCTAAAAATGTGTGTTTCTTAAATTTCAACTATACGGATACAACAGATAAGTATTATAAATATTTAACAATCCAGGATGTATTAAATACAAACTTTCATCATTATCTCACATCAGATTTGTGGAGAGAAATGTGTAAAAACAGAGAAATTGTTCATATCCACGGTGAACTCAACAACCCTAAAAACCCTATTATCTTCGGTTATGGAGATGAACTTGCCAAAGACTATAAAGAAATAGAAGAACGGAACGATAATGAATATCTTAGAAATGTAAAATCTATCCGCTATCTCGATACAGCTAATTACAGGAAGATGTTAAGTTTTATAGAATCCGAGCCATACCAAATATTTATTATGGGACATTCGTGCGGAAATTCAGACCGTACATTACTAAATATTTTGTTTGAGCACGAGAACTGTGTATCGATAAAACCGTTCTACTACAAAAAAAGTGAAACCGAAGATAATTATAATGAAATAGTACAAAACATCTCTCGCTGTTTTACCAACAAGGCTGCCATGCGCGAGCGTGTAGTTAACAGAACATTCTGTGAACCATTAGTTAATAATAGATGATGATAAAAGAAGATCCAGATACTAATTATACTTTCTCTAAGGAAGAAAAGCTATGCAGGACAAAGTCTATCGACAGGCTATTTTCTTCAGGTCAATCATTTATTGCCTATCCTTTGCGTATTGTTTTTTGTCAGGAGCAGAAATCAGCAGAGACAGACCATTCAACTCAGATAATGATAAGTGTTTCTAAGAA
The DNA here is from genome assembly GCA_031285905.1 of Prevotella sp. Lineage (GTDB taxonomy): Bacteria > Bacteroidota > Bacteroidia > Bacteroidales > Dysgonomonadaceae > Dysgonomonas. Next base: position 17,717 of record JAITVH010000008.1, on the reverse strand, counting down.
GAAGTTTAAACGTGCTGTAAAACGGAATCGTGTAAAACGTCTTATTCGTGAGGCATATCGATTAAATAAAGTGGATTTCATTCAACTGCTTGATAAAAAAGAGATAAGAATGGATATAGCCTTTCTCTATCTGAAAAATGAATTACCTGCTTATGAAGAAATAGAGAAAGCCGTAAAGAAAGCCATTGGCACTCTGTCTGAAAGAATAGAAAAGGAGGGTAAGGAATGAGGAAAATACTATCATGGATATTATTACTTCCTATCTATTTTTATAAAGGGGCAATTTCTCCGATGCTACCTCCCTCATGCCGTTATACCCCGACATGTTCAGAATATGCAATACAGGCCATAAAGAAATACGGGCCATTCAAGGGATTTTGGCTGGGGCTTAAACGCATTTTGCGCTGCCATCCATGGGGTGGACATGGATATGATCCTGTTCCCTGATAAAACATAATTTATCTAACTATCATAAACAAACAGGTTACCTTTAGCAAAGTAACCTGTTGTTATATGGTGTTTATTCACACAAAATAAATTTAGGATTAGGAGGTGTTAATTGCTTACCATCCTTTGGAATATCAGGTACACTTATGATTGGAGCAGGCGTCTTAATAGAGGGAAGAATAATACTGTTTTCACTCAGGACAAAATCTAATTCTAACGCCATATTCTTATTTGGATCTACTTTTATCTTTTGCGTCGCATAGCCAACGTATTTTACCGTTACTGTTATTTTTTCTTTCATATTGATTTTGTCTTTATCGATAGTCAAATTGAACCGGCCTTCTTTATCCGATGTAATGCCGATGCCCGGTATCCCTTCTACATATATGATAGCTCCGACCAAAGACTCATTTTTATCATTATAAACTGTACCTTCTAAGATTGTGATTTTATTATTCGGTTTATCATTAGCCTGAATGCTGGTAGATAATACGATTGCAAGTAAAAATAATACCTTTTTCATGTCGATAGAATTTTGGTTAATATCGCTAATGTACAATTAAATAGCTAAAAACAAAAAAGAAACCGGATAAAAGTTATCCGGTTTCAATATATAAGAGTTAAATAAATGTCTCTTTCTAATTATTGGGCTACAGCTTTATCTTGTTTTTTCTTCAACATTACAGCAGCAATAGGAGATGCTATAAATAATGAAGAGAAAGTACCAATCGCGATACCGATAAAGATCGCAAATGTAAAGCTACGGATAGTATCTCCTCCTAAAAGGAAGATAACAAATACGCCTAATAATGTAGTAAATGCTGTATTTACTGTACGTCCTAATGTAGAGTTAAGCGCCTCATTGACAACCTCGAGTGCCCCACGTTTAGGATAAGTAGTTCTAATTTCGCGAATACGGTCGAAAATAACAACCTTATCGTTAATAGAATACCCTACCACTGTTAATACGGCGGCGATGAATGATTGGTCAACCTCCATAGAGAACGGCATAAGCTTATATAATATGGAGTACAATAGGATAACAATCAAGGCATCATGGGCTACTGCAACCAACGTACCAATGGAGAATGCTACATCACGGAAACGAAGCAAAATATACAGTCCCATACATATGATGGCTAACAGTACAGCGATAGTAGCTGATTTTTGTAAATCTTCGGCTATACTAGGCCCCACTAATTGAGAACTTTGTATATAGTTGTCGATAGAAGTTCCCGAGGTGAGATACGGTTGGAGAGCTTTTGTCATTTTTACTCTGATATCGGCTTCTGCTTCATCGGTAGATTCTTCAACTCTATAGTTTGTTGTGATACGTACCTGAGTCGATTCTCCGGATTGACTGGCTGATCCACTTGTAATAACACGAACTGTATAGCCATCAAATTCCGGAACTAAAGCTTTTTCTATATCGGCAGTATTTACATTTTGATCGAAGCGTACCAAATAATTACGCCCACCAGTAAAATCGATACCTCTGTTTAATCCGTTAAAAAACATGGAAGCAATACCCGCAACTATTATTACTGCTGTAACAATCAGGACTTTTTTTGTAAGACCCAAAAAGTTAATTTTAGTATTTACGAACAGGTTCTTGGTAATAGGAGTTGTAAACGTAAGATTACGGAATTTACCTTTGCTCAACATATAATCGTAGAACATACGTGTAAGGAACACTGCTGTTATAAACGAAGCAACGATACCTATAATCAATGTTGTGGCAAATCCTTGTATAGCACCTGTACCAAATATTATTAATATGGCAGCAGTTATGATAGATGTTAAGTTAGCATCGAAGATAGCTGAGAATGCATGTTTGTAACCATCCATGATGGCAACCTTAGTATTCTTACCGGCACGTAGTTCTTCTTTTGCGCGCTCATAGATAAGCACGTTGGCATCTACAGCCATACCTAGTGATAAGACAAGCCCCGTGATACCCGGTAGTGTCAATACTGCCCCGAACGATGCGAGGATACCCATCGTGAAGAACAAGTTAAGCAATAAAGCTGTATTTGCTACCAATCCTGGAATAATGCCATAGGCAAGACACATATAAATCATAATGATGATAAGCGCCAGAACAAAAGATATGAGCCCTGCATCGATAGCCTCTTGTCCTAAAGACGGTCCTACAATATCTTCTTGTACAATACTAACTCCAGCTTTCATCTTTCCGGATCTTAGTACGTTTTCCAAGTCTTTGGCGTCGTCTACTGTAAAGCTACCTGTAATCTGTGAGCGGCCACCCTCGATTTTATCATTTACATTAGGTGCCGAATAAACATATCCATCCAGAACGATGGCAATAGCTCTTCCCTTTTCTGCACCTGTGATTGCAGCCCACCGTTGGGTACCCACAGAGTTCATCTGCATATCAACTTCCCATGCTGCTGATTTTTGGGATTGGTCTGCTTTTGCTGAAATTACAACATCGCCATCCAGCGCAGGGCCTTTTTTGATACCATCACCACGAAGTGCATATAAATATATTTGTGTTTCTTTTATGTCCTCAGCTTTAAAGCCCCATGCGAATTTCAAATCATTAGGATAAGAATCCTGATATTTATGAAGAATAGCATTCACCTTAGCTGTATCGTTTTTGTGTACGAGTCCTACTACCGGCCCCATACCACCACTTATGAAATAATTTAACAAGGGTTTGTCAAAAGCTAATTGTTGAGCCGGAACTTCAATTTTCACTGAATCTGTTGAAACAGAATCGGGTATGGAAACAACAGATATCGCTTCTCTCGATCTTTCATTTACAGTACTTAAGTAACCTTGTATTTCATTAGAAGTATATGTTTTCCAGAATTCCAGGTTGGCACTACCTTGTAATAGTTTACGAACACGTTCAGGTTCTTTTATTCCCGGCAATTCTATCATAATGCGTTCAGCGCGATTGTCCAGTTTTTGAATATTAGGAGCAACTACACCAAAGCGGTCGATACGTTGACGTAATACATTAAATGAATTATCTGCAACGCTTTGTAATTCAGCCCTGAGAACAGATGTTACTTTATCGTCGGCATCTGTTGGAGAAATCTGGTCACGGAGTTTTGTTGTGAATATTCCGGCTAATTTATTATTACCATTAGCTGCTTTGAATTTTTCTACAAATATGGTAATATAGTCACGGTTACTTCCCAGCCTGTTTTCTTGCGATGCCTGAGTGAGAGCGGTATTGAATGCTTCATTGTCGGGGTCGCCAAGCGAACGCAATACTGCGGCAGCATCCACTTCTACAATAACACTCATACCTCCTTTCAAGTCGAGGCCGAGCCCGATCTCTTTTTCACGACATTGTTTTAATGTATAACCTGTGTTTTTCAGACCTTCAATGCCAGTCCAGTCAAAAGTCATCCAAACTCTTTCTGTTGACATTGAATCCAGATACTGGTTATATTTTTGGTTGTACAACTCATTGTACAGATCAATGTTGTCTTTGCCATTTGCCGAAGCGTAAGCGGTTGCTATGTCCTCTGCTTTTTTATCATAACTTTTGGTTATGAAAGTAAAAGACAGATAGAATAGACATACCAGCGATAGCAGGATGGCAAATGTCATTACAAAGCCTTTGTTTTGCATCTTAGATTTTACTTTTTGTTTTACTTATATATTTATTTATTTTTTATACTTTGTTCAAAATAAACACAATAGGTATATATCCCATGCCTTATTCGCAGGAAATCAGGCTTAAACGAGACATATACACACTTTTGAGCGTGCAAATATAATCTTTTATTCTTTACAAATCATAATAAATGGTTATAAAAGTTGATAGGATACACATCTATTTATTGGTGACGGAGGCTCACTATTTATTCTCGTATTTATATGTAAACTATAAAACAGATGGGTTGATATAAAATACCCGGATAAATATGATTTGTCCGGGTACTGTATATATAACTTGCCTGAATATTAGTGATTGAGCTCCGCTTCCATTGCTTCCTCGTATGTTTTGTGAACGGTGCTATGTGCATGTTCTGGGGGAGAATATATTGAATATAATTTCAATGGTTTATTCCCCGTATTAATGATGTTGTGCCATTTTCCGGCAGGAACCAATATTGCAAAGTCTTCTTTAGCTTCGTGTTTAAATGAGAGTTCTTCTTTAGAATCACCCATCAATACCTGAGCTTCACCTTCTTCAATGCGTAAGAACTGATCGATGGTAGTATGTTGTTCCAAACCGACTTCACCTCCCACAGGGATGGACATCAGAGTTACCTGTAAATTTTTTCCTGTCCATAGTGTAGTTCTGAAATTTGTATTTGTGGAAGTATAATCTTCTATGTTCAGAACTAGAGGATCGGCGCCATAGTCTTTAAGGGCTACTTCTCCTGAAACCTTCTTTTCAGACGTCTCTGTTGTCTCAATTCTATCCGTTTTTGTTTTCTGATCACATGAATTAAACAATATAATCCCAGCTGATAGACCAGAGAATAATAAGATTACTTTAGCTTTCATGGTCGTATATTTTTTTATTAATATAAACAAATATACTAATATACAGTTAATATTGATCATGAAAAAATCAAATAAAAAACATTAAATGTCCATAGGCTATATCTATATTCATTTGTTTGTTTCTTTTCTTATCTCTGCTCTTTTTATTTTTCCGCTAATAGTTTTCGGTAATTCGGTTACAAATTCGATTATGCGCGGGTATTTATATGGGGCCGTTACTTGCTTCACATGATTTTGAATTTCCTGTTTCAATTCATCATTTGCCTTATCTCTATAGTCTTGTGCCAAAACAATGGTCGCTTTTACTATTTGTCCGCGTATTTCGTCCGGAACCCCTGTAACAGCACACTCGACAACAGCGGAATGCGTCATTAATGCGCTTTCTACTTCGAATGGGCCGATTCGGTAACCAGAACTCTTGATAACGTCATCCATCCTGCCGACAAACCAATAATAACCATCTTCGTCGCGCCAGGCTGTATCGCCGGTATGATATATATTATCATGATAAACTTGTCTGGTCAATTCTTCGTCGCGATAATATCCCAAGAATAGGCCCAAAGGTTTCCATCTATCAGTTTTAATAACGACTTCACCTACTTCACCGTCTTCTACCGAGCGGCCATCCCCGGCTATCAGATCCATATCGTATGCCGGATTAGGAACTCCCATAGCACCCGGTTTAGGTTCCATCCAGGGGAATGTAATGATTGTAGGAGTTGTTTCTGTTTGCCCAAAGGCTTCCATCATTTTGATACCTGTATTTTCGTAAAAAGCATTGAATACAGACGGATTGAGAGCTTCTCCTGCTGTTGTGGCATATTTCAGTGCTGATAAGTCGTACTTTGATAAGTCTTCACGGATAAGGAACCGGAAAACTGTGGGGGGGGCACAAAATGATGTTACCTTATAATCCTGTATGATTTGAAGCATATCGGCTGGCGTAAATTTATCGTGGTCATATACCATTACGCATGCGCCTATGATCCATTGCCCATAGAGTTTGCCCCATACGGCTTTTGCCCACCCTGTATCAGCTACGGTTAGATGAAGGCTTTCTTCACTAAGATTATGCCAGTATTTGGCTGTGACAATATGTCCCAATGGGTATGTATAGTTATGGATAACCATTTTGGGCTCGCCTGTCGTTCCTGAAGTAAAGTACAGAATGGAAATATCATCATTTGTATTTACATTCTCAGGCCGGATAAAAGGCTTTGCATTTGCCAAGCCTTCATGACAGTTGAGCCAGCCTTCAGGTGTCGTTTTACCACAAGATATGCGATGCTTTACCGTTGGCGATTCAGCCATTGCATCATCTATGTGCTTAATTACTATTTCGTCGTCAACACTAACTATGGCTTTTATGTCAGCGGCATTATTCCGGTATATAATATCTTTTTTTGTCAAGAGGTGTGTTGCCGGAATGGCTATCGCACCTATTTTGTGCAACCCGATTACAGCAAACCAAAATTCATAGCGACGCTTTAATATAAGCATTACCTTATCGCCTTTGCCTATATCGAGTGATTGAAAATATGATGCCGCACGGTCGCTTTGTTCTTTGATATCAGCAAATGTGAAATCTTTATGCTCTCCCTGGTCATTGACCCAGCACAGAGCTCTTTTAGTGGGGTTTATTTTGGCCCACTCGTCTACAATATCGTATGCAAAATTGAAATTTTCAGGTATTTCTACATGATAATTATCAGCAAAATCCTGAGTAGATGTGAATTTTATCTGTTTTAAAAATTTTTCTAACATATTTTTGTTAGTTATAAATTGATTATCCTTTCAGTTGATACTTTATTAGTCAGTTTTATAAAACAACAGCAATGAAGCGGACTTTTTTGCCATCCAGTGCTTTCATGCCATGAGGAAGTCCCGAATCGAAATAAATACTGTCGCCTTCTTCCAGAATGAGTTCTTTTCCATTTATTTGTAAGAGCATACGTCCCTCAAGCATAAGGTTAAATTCCTGCCCTTTATGGGTGTTTTGGTAGATTTCGACTTCATCACCCTTCGGTTCTACTGTGACTTCGAATATTTCTGCTTTTTTGCTATTAAACCCTCCGGCCAAAGTTTGGTAATTATAAGCTTCAACTCTATTTACAGCCAGTCCTTTCCCTCTGCGGGTCAGGAAATAACTGCTCATGCGAGGTTCATCGGCAAACATTAACTCCGATACGTCAATATTATGAGCAGAAGCAATAGCTTTCAGGGTACTGATTGACAGATCTTTCTTTCCTGCTTCGTATTCCTGATATTCGGCTATGGAAATTCCCGCAGATCCGGCAAATTCTTCAATTGTCATATCCAGCGCTTCGCGCAATCCTTTTAACCGCTGGCTTATCTGTTTTATATCTTCACTCATATATTTAAAATTAAGATTCTTTCTTTTTTGCAGGCAAATCTGTGATCAGTTGTTGCATAATTTTTGGTACAGGGCTTCTAAATTCTAATAACTCTCCGGTCGTGGGATGTTTCAGTATCATCAATTTGGCATGAAGAGCGATTCTCTTTATGGGATTTAAAGTTGCCCCGTATTTTTTATCTCCCACAATAGGGTGATTGATGGATTGCATGTGCACCCTTATCTGGTTTTTGCGCTTGGTCTCGAGATTGAAATTGACTAATGAATAACGATCTGTCGATTTTTCTATTGTATAATGGGTAATTGATTTTAGCCCTCCATTGTCGAAAGACGAGGACATCATTACATAATTTTTATTTTCTGTAAGCCAGGTAGTAATGGTTCCTTTTTCCTGTTCCGGTTTTCCGTTTATTACTGCTGTATAGGCATAATCCTTGACAAGATGATCCCAGTTTTTCTGGAATATTTCCTGTAACTCCATATTCTTGGCAAACACCATAAGACCGGACACTTCCCGGTCTAAACGATGAAGAACAAATATACGCGCATTCTTATTTTTACGCTTAACATATTCGTTCAGTGTGCTGTATACAGTTTTGCTTTTTTCTTTATCTGTGGAAACGGATAAAATTCCGGCCTCTTTGTCTATTATGATTAGCTCATCGTCTTCGAAAACAATTTTAAGCCCTTTGAGCCTTTTTTCTTTTCGGGACTGGTTAAATTTCATAACGGAAACAATATCACCGGGCTTCAGGGCATGATCAAACTGGGTTATGAGTTTCCCGTTTACTTTGACCTGTTTATGCAGTAATAATGATTTTATGGCACTACGGCTTTTTCTTATTTGTTTTTGTATAAGGAAATCTAAAAGTTCACCAGTCTGGGTTGCTTTCTGTTCTTGTAGTACAATATCTATTTTAGAAGTATTTCTCATTTATTTTTAAGCTATAAGTGAGCGCAAAGGTAAGAGTTTTTATTTTATGTAGATTGCTGAATCAATTTATAAAATGTGAAAATAAATCACCTTTATCTTTTTTTTCTTAGCGGTTGGGTTTCATGATTATTTTTCAAATTTATCTATAGTTAGTAAATGGAAAATGGAAAGTTGAAAGTTGAATTACAAAGTAATTGACAGAGTCAATTGGAGCGAAGCGTAAATCGGCGGAGCCAAAATGAAGGAAAAAGCGTTCTTTGAAAAGTATTGAGAAACGACCCCACCCCGACCCTCCTCAAACAACGTTCGGCAGAGTGAAGCGGAGTCAAAGAGAGAGGGAGAAACAAAGCCACGAGGAGGAAGGTATAAAAGGCTAAAAACTAACGGCTATCAGCTAATGGCTGAATAGTGTTACCTTTGTTACCTTTTAGTTAAAATGGGCAACTTAGTCCCTTTCAGTAGCAATGTAGGAGCAAATTGAAAATCGGCAGAACCAAATATTTTTCGCCCGCTCAATAACCTTCGGGCGAATGCAATTCGCCCCTCCCAAAAAGGAATAAAAAAGTTAATAGCTAACGGCTATCAGCTAATAGCCAAAAGTGTTACCTTTGTTACCTTTTAGTTAAAATAAACTATTCCCATCTTCCTAAAAAGAGAAGCTAATTTCCTCTTCTGTGGAGGCTTGACTTGTAACTTCAAAATATGTTACTTTTGTTACTTCATATAGTTTTGCCGTTGTAAAACGGGAATTGTCCTATGTCGTTTTACAACCATCTGTGTAATCTGTTAAATAAAAATCCATATACAAACAAAAAGCCTTATATGGTTGTTATTTCATTTATTGTTGGTGATCAAAGAACCAATGATTTCTGATGTGGGACAGAATTTGTAACGTGCGTGTTATTTACAAATGATTTAACTTCAATTGAAAAATAATAGATATAATGAGAACAATTAGATTTAATGTAGTTGCCATCCTGGCGATGGTGGCTATACTCACTTCTTCTTGCAACGGCAGGCAAAGTCAAAATACTGTAAATGAAGTAAAAGATTCAACGGCAAAAGCAACCGTCGCTCAGGTAACGGTACCCGGGCCTGTTCCCGGAACGGTAATGACTAAAGAATACGTTTACCAAATGGGTAAGCAAATGTATTTCTGGGGCTGGCCGTTGGTGAATATGCACAACCGCGTGCTGGTGATGCGTCAGGTTCCCGAACCGGGGCTCAACGGAGGTGCAGTACCGGTAGCGCCGGTGGGACAGTTATGTATGCTGTCCGATTACATTACCCCGGCCGAACGGTATGTGGCGTGTCCTAATCAGGATGTTGTTTATGGTTTCGGTATCGGGATGCTTAACGAAAGCCCTATCGTGTTGCAGGTTCCCGATTTCGGCGAACGCTTCTGGCTGGTGCAGATGGTCAACCAGCGCACCGATGGTATCGGCGGCCTGGGCGCCATGTATGGCAGCAAGCCCGGTTTTTACATGATCGTAGGCCCCGACTGGAAAGGCGAAATACCACAAGGGATTACCAAAGTGATCCATTCCAATACTAATATGGTTGTAGTTATTCCGCGCGCCTTTATGAATAACACACCCGAAGACAAAGCCGCCATACAGCCGCTGATCAGCCAGGTGATGATGTATCCCGTGGCTCAATTCGATGGAAAGATGAAAACAAAAGACTGGACAAAAGCACCCGCATTTCCTGATGCAAACAAAAGCGGAGGTGGACAAGAGGTTGCGTTTGTGATTCCCGAAAAATTCTTTGATGAACTTCCCACCGTGATGAAGGAAGTACCCGCACTACCCGGCGAAGAAGCATTATATGGTCTATTTAATGCCGTACTGGATGCTGCCGGTAAAAATCCCGAATTTAAAACAGTGCTGACAAAAGCCGCTGTGGACGCAGAGAAAGAATTGATTGAGCCATTGCGTCAGTTTAAAAATGTAGGAGTACCTGTCGGCAACTATTGGAATACGACTAAGAACGGTGCTGCTTTCGGTACCGACTACCTGAGCCGCACGGCTGCCGCTCGCGCCAATATCTTCGTCAACCAACCCATTGAAACTATTTATTACAATCAGGATATGGACGGAACCGGAGTGGAATTGAATGGCAAGGCTAATTATACGATAACCTTTAAGAAAGAAGAACTACCTGCTGTTAAAGGATTTTGGTCATTAACCGTATATGATGAGCATCACTTTTTTTATCAGAACCCCGAAAAAATTTATTCGCTGGGAACTAAAAATAAAGATTTGAAATTCAATGCCGACGGTTCGTTAACCATTTATTTGCAGAATAAAAAGCCCGACGGCGACAAAGTTGCTAATTGGTTGCCAGTCCCGGCCGCCAAATTCGGATTCCTGATACGTGCCTACTGGCCTGAAGAATCGATGGTTAAAGGTTATACGCCACCGGCAGTAATGATTGTTAAATAATATAATGCATTGAGATATGAAAAAGAAATTGTATTTGCCGCTATTACTGGCCACATTGCTTGCAGGGGTATTTGCCACATCATGCAAACAACCTGCGCCCGAACCTACAGCCAAAGAAGTGGAAGATGCTTACATCTACACATTGGCGCGTTACTTAGTTATCCAACAGGAAAACACGGATATTAATGTTGATAAAACAGAATACAACAAAATTAAGTACAATTCGCTGGTGTCGGCCACATTCGTCAATCCCAACATGGACGTAGTGTACCTCGAAGCTTGGATTGCGGTGGACGAAACCCATGCAGTGGTACTGAACATCCCTGAAATCAAAAACCGGTATTACACGGCTCAAATCCTTGACCAATGGGCGCAAGTGACCGTTAATATTAACAACCGGACGATGCCGCAAACGCCTTACGGAAAATTTGCTTTTGTATTGAAAGGAAGTACGGCTGCAATTCCCGAAGGGGCAACGAAAGTGGAAGTAATGTCGCCCAAGTCCAAACTGCTGGCGCGTATCGAATTGCAAAACACACCTGATGAAGCCGTAAAACTGGAACACGCCTTTACCCTTGACGTTCCGGAAGGAATCAAGGTGGATAAACCGATTGAAATTCCTGCCTTTACCAACATCAATTTGATTGATGTGGCTATTTTCGACAAACTGGACGAAGTGTTCGCTTCCTGTCCCGACCAAATGGAGAAAGCCCCCGAATACCAGGCAATGGCTAAAAAGGTGGCCGCTTATATCAACGATAAGCCTGAAAATCGCACAAAAATCAATGAGATAGTTAAGAATCAGGCTATACCGGCCTTTATGAAAGGCGCTCACGGCTTCGGCACACAAAAAGGCGGATGGTCGGTGAGCTACGGCATAGGCGATTACACTAAGAATAATGATATTTTTGTGCGTTCGGTAGCCAATTATGGCGGCTTATGGGCTAATGTAGCTTCGGAAGCTCTTTATTTCATGGGACTTACCGACGCCAATAAAGAATTGTTGAACGGCGACAATGTGTATGAAATCCGTTTTTCGAAAGATCAATTACCTCAAAATCAAGTGGATGCATTCTGGTCAGTCACGCTTTACAGTACGCCCGATTATCACTTAGTGGAAAATCCGTTGAAACGTTATAACCTGAATAACCATTCGAAGCTGAAGATGAATAAAGACGGTTCGATGAGCATTTGGGTATCCGCAGAACAACCGAAAGACGTACCGCAGGAAAACTGGCTACCATCGGCCAAAGGAAAAGGCTTCGCACTGACGTTCCGCATGTATGCTTCCAAGAAAAGCGTGTTGGACGGAACATGGTTCGTAGCGCCCATTAAGAAACAAACCGTTACAGGCAAAAAATAGGCAAACAGGTTTAAACATATAAAGATCGGGATGCTTTGAATTGCGTCCCGATTTTTTACGTTTTCGTACTAGATATAGCGGTGGCCGTCTGTGATGTCGACTTTTTGATGTGCATGCAAAAAAATGGGGAATAATTTGGTTTGCTTAATCAACATCAGAATTATTCCGAATAGTCAATTTTGATGGGAATATATATCGAATGTCTTTTCTGTCATGTAATGACTCCTGAATGTTCTGCTTTGTTCTATCTACTTTGTTATTGAAGATTTCTCTATCTTTGTATATTATAATGATGGGGTTGTCGAGGTCGAACATCTTATCATTTAAAAATAAGGTCAATTCCTTATAATCGTTTTCCAATATTGTGATGTTGTTGTTCGAGCGACTAACTGTAACTCTCATACCGGGTTTTGCCTCATCTTTCGATACTCCCAACCAATAGAAAAAAGGGAGGACGACTTCTTCTTGTCGCCACACTATTTTATCAGGATAAGGATTCCTCTCGTATTTTGCCATCCAGGGAATTGCGGCTGTATCTTCCCGATTCATCCAATGTCCTTTATCCTTCACTATATGGGTCTCATGTATGTATCTCAGGATCATCTGTCTGCAAAGAATCCTGCCATTGTCCTATTTTTCAGCCCATTTGTTTCTGTCGTAGGCAGCATCATTTTCGCCCATCCATATCATAAAGGGCAGATTCCGCAGGTTTACCTGTAATGCCTCACCCGGGTGTCCTGCCATCATAGAAGCCGCCGCCCATCGGTCAGCCATGCGTGAAGCCATACGATAGAGGCCATCGCCTCCGGCTGAGTATCCCAAGAGATATACTTTATCCGGATTTACATTTTCCATGGCAATAGAGAGGTGTATGAGTTCATCAAAGAGCTGGTCAATTCCCGGTTTAAACCACATATTCCAATCATTCCAAGGCGCACGTGGGGCTATATACAATCCCTCTTGTGGCTTGTATAAACTTATTTGGTTTTTCCATTGTTGATCATTGACTTCAGCAGGAGTATTTCCGCCTCCATGCAATGATATATATAGACTTCTTCCATCCGAAGGGGTATCTCCGTATATCTTATAATCGAATTTCATCCGAAGATTATCATTGGCAATCTCTTTCTGAGTCCAGGCAATTTTATTACTGTCTTTATGTTGCTCTATCCATGCTGAGTAGAGTTTATCAGTAATATTATTAGCATCCTTTAAAGACAAAGAACTTTTACACATAGAAAATCCGAAGATTGTAAAAATACATGTAAAGTATGTAAGAATTGGAGATCTCTTAATCATATTCAGACTATCATTTGGCTTTGTTTATTCTTTACACCCTGCACAAATCCATCAAAGAAGAAAGGGATGTTGTCTTCAATACCATTCTCGAAGCGTCCTTTTGTTTTTTCGTAAGCCAATAATGACATTTCGAATTCAGGTTGTCCCGTGACCAGTATAGGTTGATCGAGACGGTCATACCAATAATATTGTCCTCCGAAATTCAGGCGGGCTACTTCGAAGATATATGCTCCAATACTGATGATCATTTTCTGCTTAGTCTCATTACCGGAACTATTATAGTGATCAGTATTGTCTTCAATTATCTTGTCTATATCTTCCAGACTTTCGATAGTGAAGTTCAGAGAGACTTTATCTTTGAACTGATTAACTAAAGAATTGGCATTGGCTTTCATATCTTCGGCAAATTTAGCTCTGTCTTTATTTGTAATTTGTACAGTTTGCTTCTTCTTTTTAAAAAAATCAAATAATCCCATAATATATGTAATATCTCTTTATAAACCTATTATCAAATAGTAGCTATCAAAATTAGATATTCTTGTTTAAATCATTGGATAAAAATATGAAAAATACCCTATTTTTGCTACTTTTGTAAAAAAATTATCTAATGGATATTATATTGGATTGTGAACGTATGAAATACCCGTACACCGGATTGTATGAGTATTGTTATCAGCTTGGATTATCACTACAAAAACTGACTAATAAGGATGGATTAACTTTTTATCTTCCTCAAAGTGCTGAAAACGTTTTTGGCAGCGATTCCAGGCAAATTATCCAAAAAAGTATTCATAAAATGATTCCTCCGCGTTTCAATGCTGATGTCTATCATGTGACTTATCAGAGTACGCGATATATGCCCAAAAGTAAAAGATTGAGGAAGATTCTGACTATTCATGATCTAAACTTTTTATATGAAAAGAATGGGAGTCGAAAAAAGATAGACAAACGCTTGAAATTAGTACAACAAAATATAAATGCTGCTGATTATTTGACTACTATATCTAATTATGTTAAGAATGATGTATTAGAGAATTTGGAAATAGGAGGAAAGCCTTTCGATGTGATTCATAATGGATGTCATGTTTTGGAGTTTGATGGTTTTGATAATCCTATATATAAACCGGAAAATAAATTCTTATTTTCGATAGGAACAGTTTTACCTAAGAAAAACTTCCATGTTTTACCTGGTTTGTTGAGTGGTAATGATTATGAACTAATTATTGCAGGACGGTTAAACGAAGAGTATCAGGAGAAAATAATGGAAGTGGCAAGATCTTACAATGTGGAGAGTAGGGTAAAAATTCTTGGTACTGTATCTGCCGAAAATAAATATTGGTATCTGAAAAACTGTGATGCTTTCATGTTCCCATCAATAGCTGAAGGTTTTGGAATTCCTGTTATAGAAGCAATGCATTTTGGGAAACCTGTATTTTTATCTACTCTGACTTCTTTGCCTGAGGTTGGAGGTGATTATGCTTATTATTTCCAAAACTTTGAAACAGACCACATGCGTGAAGTTTTTAAACTTGGTATGGAAGATTATATTAAAAATCAAAGATATTCAGCGATAAAAGAGTATGCAGGTCACTTTAGTTGGGATCGATGTGCAGAAGAATATTTTGATATCTATAAAAGACTATCTTAAACTTTTATAGATATCCATTAACTTGAGAGTACACTTCTCATCAGAAAATTTTAGAACGAATTCTGCTCCTTTAGTTATCATTGTCTCTCTCAATTGTGCGTCAGATAACACCCTGTTAATCTGTTGGGATAATTCGTTCTCATCGTTTGGATTAATGTAGATCGAATCAGTGCCACCTGCTTCTTCCAAGCAAGACCCGGTCGCTCCAATTACAGGAATACGGGAAAACAACGCTTCTATTATAGGGATACCGAATCCTTCATAAAGGGAAGGATAGATAAATATCTTTGCAGACTGGTATATTGCAGGTAAATCTGTAAGAGGAACATCACTCATTATATGTACCCGGTCTGCTATTCCGTTTTCTTCTGCATAACGAAGTACTTCATTGGCATATTCTCTCTTTTTCCCAATAGCCACAAAATGAAGATCTTTTACTTGTTTTAGAGCTTTAACTATCAGCAATATATTCTTTCTTCTTTCGATACTTCCTACAGATAAGACATAATCATAACCGAGACCATATTTATTTCTTATAAATTGCTTTTGTCTCTCATCTATAGTTTCTTTAAAAATCGGGAAACAGCCTTGATAAACAACTTCAATTTTATCAGGATTTATATTATAATATCGAATAATATCCCTTTTAGTACATTCGCTTACAGCGATTATTTTATCAGCAATCTTACAAGCATATTTGGCCTTGATATCGTAAATAATACGATCTGCTAATTTATAAAAGCTCGGATAATTCAAGAATATTAAGTCATGTATAGTTACAATACTTTTTGCTCCTGTTTTGTTTATTTTGTAAGGTAGTTCATTACTAAGTCCATGGTATACATCTAAACGTTCATTCTTTATATTCTTTACAATGCCAACAGTTCTCCAAAATGGTTTCCATGAATTCTTTAAAGAGTATACTTCCTCATCATTTCGTATTTCATTCTGTTGATCAACAGGAAACTTTGGTATTAACAACTTATAAATATTATTAGGGTAATATTTCATTAGGTTGGAAATTACAAAACGACTGTAATTTCCTAAACCAGTGAAGTTAGACACTGCTCTTTTTGCATCAAATCCGATTCTCATATACTCACAATCTTTATTCTAGATATGGACTTGCATCAGGATGATACTTTGTATAATTATCCCAAAAGTTCTTACGACATTTGAATGTCATAATCAAGCATTTCTCTTTGTCGAAACATCTTATCCTAGCATATTCTTCAACAAAATATTCTATCATTTGATCGCTTCCCCATAAACGTCTGAAGTTGAAAGCGGCAGTCTCCATGCTTATTTTCTTGTTGAATTTCATCCTGTTAAGATCAACAAGGTAAAACACGTATTGACCATTCAATTTCTTATATAGGATATTCCCCGAAGAATAGTCTAAATGTAAAATCTGTTTTTCGTGCAGTTCCGCCGTATATTTTGCAAACCGGGTTATCAGATCTTTATAATCGTTTACAGACCCACGTTGAAGAATACGCATCATACCATCAAAATCTTCATGTATAGATATATATATACAGTATTTTAAAAGACCATGTTTTTTTAATTCCATATATGCTACCGGATCAGGAGTCTCAAATCCATTTTTTTTCAGTTCTGTAGCATATAAGTACGAACGTTTAGCCTTTGACTGTCTAAAATTAGCATATACAATTTGATTTATGAATATAGGCTTTTTAAAGAATTTGACATTTAGCTTTAGTCCATTCTCCTCGAAAACTTTAATTGTATTTCTTCCTGAGTATATAGTTGTTCCTCCATTCAGAAAATTATCGGGAAGAGCTTTTATATAGTCCTCCAGAAAGCTATATTTCTCATTTATTACTATCTTTATTTTCGGCATCATTAGAATTCTGATGAAAAATGAAATTGTATATCCTTATAGTCTTGTTGAGCCATTGTCAGAACATAGTTTGAGTCGGCAAGAAATACATCCCGACCGTCTTTATCATATGCTATATATTGGGCTTTTCTTTTCTTAAACTCTGCAAGTTGCTCTTTATTATCGCTTTCTATCCAACAAGCTTTAAATAGGCTGATAGGTTCCCATTTGCATTGCGCCCCATATTCATGAAGCAATCTATATTGTATGACCTCAAATTGAAGTTGTCCAACCGTACCTATTATTTTCCTGCCATTATACTGATTGACGAAAAGCTGTGCTACCCCTTCATCCATAAGCTGGTCAATTCCTTTTTGTAATTGTTTAGCTTTCATAGGGTCGGCATTTTCTATGTATTTGAACATTTCCGGAGAGAAACTAGGTAATCCTTTAAAATGCAAATTCTCTCCACTTGTCAGAGTATCCCCTATCTTAAAATTGCCTGTATCAGGTAATCCGATAATATCTCCGGCATAAGCTTCATCTACAGTTTCCTTCTTCTGAGCCATAAATGCAGTAGGAGAAGAGAATTTCATCATTCTGTTTAGCCGAATGTGTTTATAATTTATATTCCTCTCAAATTTACCTGAACATATCTTTACAAAGGCAATGCATGAACGATGGTTCGGATCCATATTTGCATGTATCTTAAAAATGAATCCGGAAAACGCATCTTCTTCCGGCTCCACAACTCTTTCTTCTGTTTCAACCGGTCGAGGATATGGTGCTATTTGCACAAAACAGTCCAAGAGTTCTTTCACCCCAAAATTGTTAAGGGCCGAACCAAAGAATACAGGTGCAACTTGTCCTT
>JAITVH010000007.1 GCA_031285905.1 Prevotella sp. | reverse complement strand
CAACAGGAGAGGCTGGACCGGATATTGAGCGTGGAGACAATCCTGCAGTAATAGCCACTGATGCAGCAGGATTTGACAGACAAAAAAGTTACTATATTCAAAACAACTTAACTGTAAATATAAATATTCCATGGGTTGAAGGCTTATCAATAAGAGGAAATGCTTCATACGATAAATATTTCCACAACCGTAGGAAATTCGAGAAACCTGTCCTTTTATATTCCTGGGATGGAATTAACTATAACAGTTCCGGTTTGACACCTTCCAAACGCTACATTGACAGTCCAAGATTAACCCGTGAGCATGGTGATCAAACAGATTGGATGCTCAACGGATTGATTAATTATAACCGTATATTTAACAAACATACGATAGGCTTTACGGCCGGAGTAGAGGCTCAAAAGAAAGCCTATGAAAGAACAGAAGCTTACAGGGAAAACTTTCCCTCTGACACCAAACCTGAACTAAGTTTGGGAAGTGAAGTTGGAATGAGAAATGGCAGCACGGCTTGGGAGGAATCACGTCTTAATTATTTCGGGCGCCTTTCATATAACTTCAACGAACGTTATTTAGTCGAATTCGTATGGCGTCTTGATGGGTCATATCGTTTTCCTAGCAACAAACGTTATGGTTTCTTCCCGGGTGTATCGGCAGCATGGCGTGCATCTGAAGAAAACTGGTGGAAAAACAACATTCGTTTTATTGAATATTTTAAACTACGCGCATCAGTGTCTCAAACAGGGAATGATGCTCTTGATGGTCGTTCCATTCAATATCTGAACACTTATGGCTTTGTTAGTCAAGGCGTCGTTTTTGGGGGCCAAGAACACAAACGCTTATATCCGGTACGCACACCAAATACAAGTATCACATGGGAAGTCGGTACAACCTACAATCTAGGCTTTGATCTCAACTTTCTAGGAAACCGGTTAACTCTTGAAACAGACTTATTCTATCACAAAAGGACAAACATGTTGATTTCCAGAAATGCTTCTGTATCTCAAATCACCGGTTTAACATTACCTCGCGAGAATCTGGGGTCAATGAGAAACCAAGGTATAGAAATGTTGGTTGGCTGGCATGATAAAGTAGGAGAGGTTGAATACCTTGCATCATTTAATATGACCCATGCTAAAGACAAAATCCTTTTTTGGGATGAAACTCCGGGAGTAAAAGATTACCAATTATCAACCGGAAGGCAATCCAGAACTTCGCTATACTACATAGCTGATGGTATTTTCCATACACAAGAAGAAGTAGATGCATATCCACACTGGGAAGGGGCAAAACCGGGAGACATCCGCTTCAAAGATGTCGATAACAGTGGAACAATTGATGCCAAAGACCGTGTGCGCTCCGACAAAAGCGAGGAACCTCGTTTTGTCGCGGGATTGACCCTGGGCATGAAGTGGAGAAATTGGGACTTAACCGCATTATTTCAGGGCGCTACAGGAGGTCAAGCATATATTCAAACTTGGTCTGGAACTTTTGGTAACTTCCTTAAAGAATATTATGACAAGCGCTGGACTCCCAAGAATCCAAATGCAAACGGGCCTCGGACTTATGAAGGTAATGATCAATATTGGGTAACGAATTTAAATACATACTTCCTGCGTAAAGGAGACTATTTACGCTTGAAAAATCTGGAAATAGGATACACTTTCTCTGCTGAACCACTTAAAAAAGCAGGTGTCTCTCGACTTCGTCTATACACTAACGCCTCAAACCTCTTCACGCTTGACTACATGAAAGTCACCGATCCTGAGGCAAGAAGCAAAGATTTGGAAAGCTACCCACTAAGACGAATAATTAATTTTGGACTCCAAGCGACATTTTAATAAATAATGAATCTATGAAAAAGAAATTTTTAAATATAAAAATAGTAGCTACATTAACAGTTTGCTTAATTGCAATCTCTTGTTCTGACTTTATGGATCTGGAGCCAAAAGATCAGTATAGTGATTCTGATGTATGGTCTGATGCAGGACTTACACAATCCGTTGTAAACGATATCTATGCTTATCTTATCCATGGTTCAGAAGAAATAAACACTTCTGCATTGACTGATGACGCATATTTCACTCATAACTTTGGTGCAAAAGCTGTCAACGAAACAGCTATATCGGGAAGCGACTTGCAATATTACGGCAGGACTGATTGCCCTATTACATGGCAACAACGTTATTTGGCCATCTACAGAGCAAATTTGGTATTGGCAAACATTGATAATGTACCTGAATCTCCGATGTATAATGTTAAAACGATAAAGGGGGAAGCTTACTTCTTAAGAGCATTTCTGTATATGGATCTACTTAGAGGTTTTGGAGGAGTTCCACTTGTTGATAGGGTTTACAATATCGAAGAAGCTACTAAAATTGACATGCCACGGAGCAATGTAGCTGATTGTCTTGATTTTATATTAAAAGATCTTGATCAAGCTATTGCCTTATTACCTGAGACAGTAAAGGATGCAGATCTGGGAAGAGCTACCAGTGGTGCCGCTAAAGCTATCAAAGCTCGCATGCTGTTACATGTAGCGAGTCCTTTATATGCTGACCGTAAAATCAATACTCTTGAGTGTAATCAATATAATGGAGACCGTAAAGCTCTTTACGAACAAGCATTAACTGTAGCTAAAGAAATTATGAATAGTGGCACATATCAACTTATTGATTGTAATGCCGGAACAACACAAGAAATAGCGACCAAGTTCCACAGCATAGCTACTACAAATAATAAAGAGTTAATCTTTACAAAACAATTCAGTGCGAAAGGAATTAGTCACGTAATTATAAGTAACAGGGCGTCAATTTGTCATGGACCAAACGGATACCACAACTGGGCAGGTGTGACACCTACACAAGACTTGGTTATGGCATTCGAAATGGAAGATGGGTCGTTATGGGAGGCAAATACGACTCCGTTGACTATTGCCGGACAATCAACTACTAAAAGCCCTTATATTAACCGTGAACCTCGTTTTTATGCATCTATTGGCTACGATGGAGCTGAATGGGGTCGTGAACGCCCGGCTGACTCAAAAGTATTTGATCCTACCCCTTTGGGCAATCTTCAAATGGGTTACTATGAAATTAATGGAGGGGAAAAACTAAACATCACTCTTCCTAATGGACAAGCACTCTCTTTTACCGGACAATCCGGGGTTGACACACGTAAATCTCCTATCGAAGATTGGAATGGATCTTTCACCGGATATGTAGAGAAAAAGCTAATCGACGGATCTGTCCCTGCTACCGGTACGATATTTCAACTTTGTCCGTTTCCATATATTAGATTAGCTGAGATTTATTTAATTGCAGCTGAAGCTTGCATAGAGCTAAATAAACTCGATGAAGCTATAACATATCTTGATGCTCTACGTGGTAGAATAGGGAGACCTGATACCAAAACGACTTTAGCTATTCGCAATAAGTCAATAAACCAGACTGACTTACGAGATTTCTTATACCAGGAACGTCGAGTTGAGTTAACTTACGAAGAATCCCGTTATTATGATATCCGACGCTGGATGATAGCAGATAAAACAAATAATAAACCTCTAACCGGAATAATGGTAATTGGTCGTTTAAAAACCGGGCAAACAGCTACGCTACCATATATCCGCGATGAAAATAAATGGGATTATACATATTATGTAACAGACCTGGCTTATATAGAATCGCGTAAATGGGCCGACAAAATGTATTTTGTTCCAATCCATGTAGATGAGATTGCACGCAATCCTGCGATGAATCAGAATCCGGGCTATTAACCCTGCATGAATGAAATGTAATAAAAGAGATTATCTTCCGATAGATAATCTCTTTTATCAACTTTTTCAAACAAAAGCAATCAAAAAAGCAGATTATTTTTGTAAAATAGAAATATTAAACTATGAGAAGAATACAAACCTTTATACACTAAATATATAAGAAAAGAGGATAACCTTTGTAATATCTACACTCATATCAAAATACTACTATCATGGAAAGGAGAAACTATTTACTGTTATTACTGTTTTTTTACTAGCTCCGCCAGCCTTACAATCCCTGTATAAACATTTCATCAAGAAAAAAGGCGGGAACTATGTCTAGACAGAAACTCCGAGAGATAAACTAAGAGCAATTAATTAATAATAACTGGATTATGAAAACATCAAATATTAATCGGCATTATTTAAATAACACTATCTAAACCAATAACATATTATGAAGATACTGAATGTTTGTATATTATTTTTCTTTGTACTCTTCGTGTCGATGGTGAAAGCGGACGAAACAAACCCCAAACCTTTTGTCATACCCGAATTGAAGGAGTGGAAAAGTGACAAAGGCACTTTCCAATCTAACGAATCGGGAAAGATTGTCTATCCCGAAGGCAATACACAGTTGCAAAAGGTGGCAAACCTTTTTGCCGAAGACTATCAGACGATGTTTGGAAAAACATTGCAGGTTACAACAGAAAAAGCCTCTGCGGGAGACTTTGTTTTCAGTGTTTCAAAAGATAAGAAGCTGGGCAAAGAGGGTAAAGAGGCATATCAGATAAAAATATCGGATATGGTTACAATATCCGCTCCCGAGGCCATCGGTACATTCTGGGCGACAAGGACATTGTTGCAGATGCTGGAGCAAAATGAAACGCTTCAATTGCCTAAGGGACAGATAAGCGATTATCCCGATTATGCCCTCCGCGGATTCATGCTGGATTGCGGACGTAAATTTATTCCAATGCATTTTTTACGGGATTATGTGAAGGTGATGGCGTATTACAAGATGAACGCATTCCAGATCCATTTGAATGACAACGGCTTCCCTCAGTTCTTTGAAAACAGCTGGGATAAGACATACGCAGCTTTCCGGCTCGAATCGGAAACATACCCCGAATTAACGGCACAAGACGGTTCTTATACAAAAAAGGAATTTGTAGAACTGCAGAAACTGGCAGAGGAATATTTTGTGGAAATCATACC
>JAITVH010000101.1 GCA_031285905.1 Prevotella sp. | reverse complement strand
CCTTTGACAGCGACAGGTATTCCGTCTATGAAAACACCATTTACACCCTCTACAACAGTTCCTCCCACATGAGGCTTCGATCCGTCCGACATCGGGCAGATATGCTTTTTCCCTACTATGACTACTGGTACTCCCATGATTTGAGCCTTATTTTAATTTATCCTTTTCAGCTGTTATCTTCCTATTATCTGTGTATATAAATCAATAATTTCAGGATTGTTGATTGTGTATTTATTATACCTGTCTGGTTCATCGTCTATATCCGGAGTATTTATATAACTCTGATAAAGCGGAGGAGGAAACTCTTCTTTTTTGCGCCGCTCGTAATCCCGTAACCGGTATTCATCGAACGCCGATCCCGGTGGCAACGGTCTGTTCCTGTCCATATACCATATATAAGTGTAATACAAAATATTGGATGTATTGAAGGTAACCCAGCTCGTTCCGTCTTTGCGCCGTAGCCGCAAATTGGAAAAGTTCTCCCCCTGAACCCCCGTGAATCCTGTTATAAACTTTGCTTCGTTGAAAGGTATGGTTTCGGGTATAGGCAGGAAGAATTTAGGATAAGTAATTGTTCCTTCTTTCCGGTTGAGGACTATTTGTTTCTTGTATTTTATAATACAACTCAGCATCAGAATAAATAATATTAATTGAGCTGTATATGTAACAATACATTCAAAAAGATCTTTATCAACAGGAAAAAACAGTAACAGAAAACATGCCGTCCATGCAATAAACTCAATCCAACTGAATGTGGATAGTTCCAATACCATTTTTTCATCGTCTATAGAACGGATTGCACTTCTTTTATCATAGTCCATCGTGAGTTCTATAGGCAGATCGAGCGGTTGCGCTAAAATCCTCAGCGGCAGATATCCTCTTTCTTTTGTTTGTTTTTCCTGCATCACAAACTATTTTATTTACTATATATTTTATTAACGTGAGAGTCCTGAAATTTCTTAGCCTCGTCTAATATCATAGCCAATGTGCCGATCCTTGCATTCGATCGTATAAGTTCCTGATTGAATCGTGTCGACCCGCTCTGGCTCTTCTTACACGTGAGCAGCGCAAAGGATGCTGCATATATATTATCATCATCGCCCTGATACGGCCAATAGAGGCTGTTCTCTTCATCGATAGCCAGCCTGCAATAGAAGACGGCTATCATTTCTTTCGAAAATAGAGGTTCTTTCTTTTTCCCTTTATCGTCGAGTTCAAACAGTTTATTCCCAAACGAGAACGATATATCCCCTGTATAACATCCTTTTCTTTCATCGTAAACAAATAGTGTTTTATAGACTTGAATAGGATTTACCAGGTTATTGTAAGAGTAGTTATCCGGACTATTTTCTTCTTGCTCTCCATTGTTTTCATTATTATCGATTTCCGGTATTTTATATTCGATGGTTTCGAACATTGCACTTTCATCATCTATACCATAAGGGTATATTTGCAGATGGTAATGTAATTTACTTTTACCGGGTAAAACGCTGTTGAATTCAAATCCGACATTAAATCCGTAGCAGTATTTCAGATCGTCACGCCCTAATTTTACATTTTTATCATTCAATGATGGCTTCGAATCTTTACAAATATCAAACTTAAAGTTAGTCAGCATGTCGTGCAGCCATGCAAACATATCTTCCATGTCTTCCATGTCAACCATCTCTATACTACCGGCATTGGCATAATCAGCCCGCTGGGTATAAAGTTCATACTTTACATTGTCAGGCGTCCAGTCTGCTATATCGTCTATTTCTTTATGCGTACCGAATACCGAATTTACAAGATATGCTTCCAACGGAGTATCTGTAAGCCATACAGCAATGCCTGTTGCCACAAAGCCAATTGCAAGGCATGCCCACCCTACATAGGGTATCCACCCGATAGCTGCAGAGGCAGTGGCTAAATAGACAGATACGCTTAACGAGCCTATACCGGCAATCGTAGCTATGGCATAAGCCGCTGCCGCGTCATTATCATTCTTAGAGAAACGGTCATAGGTGTCCATTGATGATACTACAATCATAAAAGCGGAACCGGCCCATCCCAGTTTTGTATAAACAGGTTGCCTCCATGCCCGTTGGACAAATGTACTTCCTCTTGACGCGTATCTGGCGATAGGATCCGCCAAAACAGCCTCTTCCGCCACTTTTGTCATTAAATCAGTATTTTCTTGCAAATAACGCACGGTTATACTTGCTAATGATACATACGAACCAGCTAGATTAAATAGATTTCTAGGATTGGCATTATTTGCTAAAGATTTAGTTGCCACTGTAGAATTATATATATTCAATCCAATGATCATTTTTCTGAAAGCGCCCGACTGGAATACCTTATGCGCCCAGTTGTTGGCTCTTTTAGTATTTCGGGCAAATACTTTTTCACTGCGCTCAGCTTTGCTTTGTTCTAATTTTGTTATTTCTGCCTGACTTTTTTTCTCTGCAAGTGATATTTCCTTTTGTTTTGTAGCCTCCTTACTCGTTCTGACGCCACTGCGTATATTTTCATTGTAGAGTTCTTTTCCTGCCTTAAATATTCGATGAATCCTGTTGAAAAACCCTTTCTTGGGTGGTAAATCTCCTTTTGAATATGGGGCAAATCCTTTTTCCCAATTATCGAATTCTTCGACAACATCACTAATGCTATTTGCTTCCCGTATATAAACATCATCCATTAGTTGCTTATATTTGTCTAGCCACAACATATAGTCATCAGCTACTGCACGGGTATAACTCCCCAGATAAGAACTGTACATACTGAATGCTGTATTTGTATTTAATATACATTTTATAGCTAATTTGTAGTTCTTTTCCAGAAGGGTTTTCTCCGGAGTAAGTATTTTCTTCTTATACAGATGAGCAGTTAGATTAATTGTCCTGCTATTTTTGCTTCCATACAGAGGCTCGTGTAATTCATCGCCTACTTTGGCATAGAAAGAATTATATAAATACTCATCCCATTTGTCCTCGAAGTCTTTGGTTGTTAAAGCTTTTATATCCAGATCAGAGTCTTGGCGTTCCATAAACCGCGCCTTCTCACGGGTTACATTCAATAGATTATCTATATACTGAGGACGCATCTTTAATTTATAATGATGCAATGCAATAACACTTTCACCATCTGCAGCATTATCGTCAGTATTGAAA
>JAITVH010000031.1 GCA_031285905.1 Prevotella sp. | reverse complement strand
ATTGGTTAAGCATATAATCATCTACCGAGCCGCTCATTTCCCTGATGCACGATATTCCGTATTTCAGGTATGCAAGGTCTGTTTTGGTAAGCATAGTGAGTGCTTCCTGGCGGGATTCGGTGAGGCTATCGGCATCTTTTACCAGCTTGGTACGGTCTATCCCTATTCCTGACCACATATAGTCATCCTCTATTACATCCAGAGGGACGTCCAGCGCGCGGAGGAGAAAATAGGTAGCCAGACCACTTTGGTCCTTACCGAGGTAACAATTGTATGCTATCGGGTAATTATTCTCGTCGCAGAGATAATCGAAAAAGCGGGCGTAATCATCTGCAAAGTTTACAATCATATCCTTATATGTATCCTGTGTATAGATTACAGCATCGCCACGAAGAAATTTGCCTTCCAGTACTTTCTGTGAAATAGAGCTATAGCCTTTCTCTGAAATGGGGATACGCACATTATTCGCACCTTTGAAACGGTCTATAAAGGGCCTTTTCACATCTTCGGACCGGAGATCGATTATCGTCTTTATTCCCAGGCAGGATAATTCGGTACTATCATGGGGAGTCATGCGAAAGAAACTACCCGAACGGAATATTTTGCCCCAACGGATAACACGATTGTCATTTGTTACATATCCGCCTATATCCCGGAAGTTCTGTATACTGTCCATTTCGAAAAAGCGGTTTGTGATAATGTTGGACATTGTTCCTGCAATCTTTATCCGGAAGTATTTACGCTTTTCTACCGAGTCGGAGGTGCTGTTTATTATGGCGATATAGTCATTTGATTTTACAGTATAAGATGGAATGGATGGGAAAACGCTATCATTATCCGACACGAATATTTCGGCCGGAACATTATCTGTTTCCGGGTATAACTCCCATTTTAATGTATAATTACCTTTAGCATCTCTTTCACATAAGGCTATCACTGTAGGTTTGGAAGTACAGCTATACAAGGTAACTAATAATGTAACACAGGTAAATAGTTTTAATTTCATGTCACAAGCAATCATTTTAGTTGAGGCTTCCGACCTCTTTTATTACTTTGGTATCTCTTTAAAACATATGTCAGATAACGATATTATATTAGGGCAAACGCATGAAAATTATTAGGTCGTATCTGGAGGCTTGTAGGGGCGGAATATCTTCCCCCCGCAGACCTTTTCTATTTCGGGCGGAAGATATTCCGCCCCTACAAACGGTTAAAGCTATTATGATTATTTTCATGCGTTTGCCCTAATATTATATAAGGTTTTCATCTCCGGATAAACGGAGGTCTTATAGCAAAGATACATTAGTCTGATGTGTTTGTCAATAGAATGCATTCTTTTTGCGAAGATTTACCTTTTTTTTACACTTGAATGTGATTTAACTCTATGATAGGAAATATTTCAACTAATTCCGTATATTTGCCATGTATTAACAATATGGTAAAAGAAGAGGTAAATAATTATCAGGAAAGGACATCTCTGTTAACAATGGATAAAGCCATTTGGAAAGCTCAAATAATACGGGAGAAATATTCAAAGGAAGCAAGCCTGAAGCTTGAAGCTAAAGGCAACTGGTCTTTGTATGCAGGAAGTTCTGTGGATACGATAAACAGAACTATGCCCATATTGACAGGCAATGGCAGTGGCTGTTTCTTCCTTAGTGTGAGTACCTATAGCCGCGTTTATTTTGAATTGGTCTGTGGTAACGAACGATTGATTCTCACTGAAAGACACCTTCCCATGGCCGGAGGCTATAACTTCCGCGATCTGGGCGGTTTCAGAACAATGGATGGACGATATACCAAATGGGGAAAGCTTTTCAGGGCAGACGAATTATCCAATCTTACAGCCGACGATCTGAAATACCTTTCAAGTATACCAATAACTTCTGTTATAGACTTCAGGGCACAAAGCGAATCCCGCCGTTCACCGGACAAACTGCCTCTAACCGTTCATTTTACCTATCCTATAGCTATCACTCCGGGCAATCTCAGTTCGGAAGGAATTCAGGCTAATATGCTGAAAACGAATATCGACTCTCATATGAAACATATGAACCGCTTGCTGGTAAGCAACCCGGCATGCGTGAGAGCCTTTCGTATATTCTTTGCAATCGTGCAGAACAATCTCAGTGCTCCTCTTATATTTCATTGCTCTGCAGGGAAAGACAGGGCGGGTATGGCTACAGCACTGGTACTCTTTGCCTTGGGAGTGGATGAAGCAACAGTTATGGATGATTACCTGATGTCGAAAATTTACCTGAGTGATAAATATGATGCTTTCATAGCAAAGTATCCGCGGGCAGAATCGATATTCACGGTAAAACGTATGTTTCTGCAGGCCGGCATAAATCAGATAAAGAGAGACCACGGCAGTATAATGAATTTCCTTGTCAAAGAACTAAAAGTAGATATAGTGAGAATGAGACGGTTGTATTTGGACTGATAAATACCGGATGAGTATCAACTCATTATAAAATATAATGATTCACTGAAACAAAAGCGGTACTTTTATTGTTTACCTATTGTACATCGTACAGGTCAGACTAAAAATCTATTATAGATAGAATCAATATTAACATTTACACATTCAATTGTTAATACTTGGATTTGAAAATCGCAATCATTATCTTTGTCTATATAGAAACAATATAAATAAATTTTATAATTATGAGCACATCTACATTAAAAGAAAAGAAAGCTGCATCAGTAAATGCAGAAATCGGAACATTTTTAGGTAAAGTATTTGCTTTTAACAGCAGTCTGAAACTTCACCACTGGCATATAACCGGTAAAGGAAGCTATGCCGCACACATTGCACTTGATCAGGCCATCGGCGACCTATTGGATGTAACAGATCGTTTGGTAGAAACTTCTTATGCAGTAAAAGGAGATCTGGATATTGTAATTCCTGAAACAAAGAATCCTACAAACATTGTAAAACATGCCGAGGATTTCTTTAAATATACAGAAGGCCAAAGGGAATTGTTTGCCGAAGCTTTCACTCAGGCAATTATTGATGACTATCAGGAAGCAATCCAACAATTACTGTACCGTCTGAAAAGACTACAATAATTGGAAGAACTACTACAAGAAAATTAAGGAATAGTTGAACAGGGATTATCTATTGATCCCTGTTCTTATTTTGTATAGCTATACAATCATTCTTACAAGGTAAGGGCAGACGAAATATGTGTTTTTATGCAGAAAGTTTATCTATGTATTTTGAAGTATACTAGTTATCAGTTTACTAGTTTACAAGAAAAAGAGTTCTTTGAAAAAATGATTAGCAGATTG
>JAITVH010000173.1 GCA_031285905.1 Prevotella sp. | reverse complement strand
TTTTATTTGTTGACTATCATCTATATTATCAAAACAATATACGGATGACATAGTTTCAATTCCTTCCTGATCTTTCATTATAAAGAGAACTTGTTTTTCTTTATTTATCATGAACATGTGGTTCTTTTCTTCAGGCTTCACATGCCCCGTCCAGTTAGTAAACAATATCCTTCCATCTTCAAAATATTGCATTCCTCCGAGAAATTTGAGAGGGCTTCCCTCTATATCCTTGTTAGAAAACTCCCAGATACAATTACCTGTCTTATCTAATTCTACAATACGAGGATTTTGTGTCATATCAGCTACAGCAACAAGGGTGTTTCCGTTTGGCAACCTGATTATAGAATGAGGCCCTCCTGGAACATTCGCCATCCAGATTTCTTTTCCGGTGGGATCGTATTCCTTCACTGTTTGCCCTCCATAATGCGCTACCAGAAAATTTCCGTTATCCAGTCTGCGGGCATTACGCATAAAAGCAAATCCGCCTTTATCAACTTCTTCGGGCAAGATACAGGCTTCTTTTACAATTTTTCCTTCTGGCGATACTTCAAGCATCCGGCCAGTATCACATTCGCCTATAAATGTATTGCCATTAGCTAGTCGCTGACATGCAAAGACAGGGCTTTTGGAATGATAATAAAATACAGTATCGTTCTGACGTGTCATTTCCAAGACTCCTTTTCCTACTGTAAATAGAATATTTCCATTGGGTAAAACCCAAATGTCGTTCGATTCCGGTGCTTTGTGCTGCCAGACGATTTTGTTGTTTTCCATCACAAAAACGATACCTTGCGAGTAATCACAACCTGCAAACGAAAAATTTTGGGTTTGTGCATTTGAAATGCACAAACCCAAATGAACTATGAAAACGAAAAAATAAACTTTCATATCAATTTATAGAGATAAAACATATTCAGCCAGATCATCCAATTCTTTATCGGACAAACTAACGTTAGGGCCATGTATTTCAAGCATTTCACGCATAGTATAAGCCCGTCCGTCATATAGATAAGGCGCAGTACGCCATACTTCCCTTAAGGTTGGAACATCCATTTTTATTTCTTTATCTTTTCCGGTAGCCCAGTTAACATTGTATTGTTTCATATCTGTATAATTGGAACCTGAGTGGCAGGATGCACAATGGTTATCAAATGATGTTTTTCCCCTTTGTGCTGTTTCTGATAACTCACCATTTATGAGATAAGGACTTGGAACGGGTATTAGCGATTTCAGATAAACATCCATTGCGGTTGAAATCTCTTCGCTTCCCTCAGCAAAAAGGATATGCTTCAATCCTGATCTTACAGCTGTTTCAGCATCTTTTCTTATTCCGGTAATCATAGATGGAGGAGTCTCATGGGAGAGGACAAGCGTCTTAGTATTCTTAGGGTTACCCATACCATCGTTTAATAAATCCCAGTTCAACCCATCAGAACGGGCATCATTGGGATGGCAGCTGGTACAGCTTTGCCATCCCTGAAACCCGATAGTGGCATCGTAAAAATACATGTTACCCTTGCCTACAGGGGTTGAGGCAAGTGCTTTTCTGTTGAGGTTAATAATGGTTTTATCTTCTGTTTTTAAATCTATTTTTACTAATTCACCAGTAAAATAATTGGTAGTATAAGCATAATCTTTGGAAGCTATTACTGTACGTGGCCCTTTTCCTTCTGTTATAATATATTTACTTACACCATATAAGAATCCTGCATCATCGGGAATATCTTCCCATCTTTTTGAAGAAGGACTTACTCGTATACCGTCTTTAGCTTTTGCTAATTTTTCATGTAATGCATTTCTATCGATACAAATCAGTTCATCTACTCCTGATGCTGCAACGATAATGTATTTATCGTCGGGAGATACTGTTACACCCCATGGATTGGCACTTCCTTTTTGAGGGGTATCGAGAAGAACTGTATTAAATAATTCCTTATTATTCAGATCGATAATGGATAAGGCATTTGTACACATCCAACCTCTGTCTACCTGATTAGTAGGTAACTGATAACGGGCAAGTATATGGGTTACATATGCAAAAGAACGATCTGAAGACATCGTGATCGCTTTTACATCTGTAGAACCATTAGGGAGCATTATACGCTTTGTCATCTGCTTAGACGAAACATCTACAACAGATAATTGTGCAGTAACAGGAAAGTCTAACGATGACATTTCGGGTAAGTTATTTGCTATCAACAAAAAACTATCTGAAGCAAAAGTAATCATATCCACAGGTTCGCGGCCTACCTCAATTTTTGAGAGTACCTCTTTTGTCGCAGGGTCTATTTCCCATACGGAATTGTTGAACCGTTGGGTTGACCACAGGGAATTACTTCTTGGATTGTATAGCACCGCAGACGGATTGTAGCCCAGTTCTGTTTGAGATATAATCGATAATTTATCGGCATCCAGTTCGTACAATTTTCCATTGCTGCCTTCGCATACTACCCATATACGGTCGTCTCCGGTTTTCTTGATGTCTGCAACTGGAGCATCGAATGTAATTTTCTTCTTTATAGATTTCAAATCAGGATTAAGTAACAGCAACTCATTTCCACTGCGGTTAGTCACAAATACTCTTCCTTCTTCATCTGCAAAATACAATCTGTCCGGTGCAAAAATATTATCATTACAACCATATATCAAGAAGACACAAAATATATAGAATAAAATAGCTGTTTTTTTCATTTCTTCCTTCTAGTTTTTTGTAAGGGATTCGATATACGTCCTGATGTTTTCTTCATTTTGCTTACGTGCATCTTCTCCCTTTTTGGCATAATAATCATAATAATCAATTTCTCCCTGTGTCCAATTATTGGCTTCTTTGTATTCACTGATAAATGGTACAGCCAAATCGAGCCAAAGAGCGATGGTTTCCAGCTCTTCTTTGGTCATTTTTACACCTTTGTGGCCATTTTCAAGCCGCTTGATGAGATTACTCGTATTTGATCCTGCCGGATATGGTTTCAGTAATTTAGGAGTGGATAAACTGCTTACCCAATTTACTTCAGGATGTTCGGCATCACCTTGCCATGATTCATTTCCTCCCAATCTTCTTGCCGCATGCGTAAGATTAAGGTATGAATCGGAATACTTTCTTTTTGTCTGGTTTTCCACCACTTTCAGATCACCCTTCAGACTCATCTTATGCTTTATTCCGTCATGGCACGAGATACATTTTGCATCCCATATAGGCTGTACTTCGTCACGGTAACTAAAGTTTCGTTCCCCTATGCCTTCCGCTGTGATAGACTGTATATTATCATTCATAGCCATCGATATAGGATGAGAAGATATTGGAACAGTATTTTTATGTTCATGGCAACCTACGCAACTTTGAGTTTCGCCCGGTTGCAGAGTAGACCAGCTACGCATTGTTTGTACCACCCTGTTATTTTCGTCCAGAGCCTGAAAATAGAAAGGTCTGCGTGCCGGCACTTTAAAGAAAGCCGAACCATCTGCATTTACATCTACTGTACCTATTACCCGTTTCAGATCCCAACTGGCATTTCCTACTCCTACAGGAGTAAAAGCATGAGCTCCTCCACCTTCGCCACCACCGGCTGCTGCACCTATACTTGCCGGACGATATATAACTTCTACGATGCGTAACTTCTTTATAGTTCCGGGTTCCACGCCCTCCATCGCATTTCCTTCATATATATTCTGCATATAATATACACCGTCTTCCTTAGTATAATCAACTGTATTTATTCGTCTGAACGGACGTTCGCGAGGAACCAACATTACAGGCTGATTGCAAGATGTATTAGGATCAGCTGCCAATAACTCACGTTCGCCATCTGCATTCATCCAGTATATACCAAATTGAATAGGCCTCCCAGTATAATACCCCAGAGGTGAATAAGAAACAAGAAATTCACTCTCACTGAGTGGATATGGGTATTGAAACTGATCGCCATATTGCCCGTATGCATCTATCCTTTCAGGTCTCGCTTTGCGAACAGGGGCTAGCATTGTTACGCCTTCGGCTTCGTCACGGCCGGCCTCAGGGTCTATAATTCCCAGTTTGCCATGTTGTGGCGTGTGATGCCCCATAAAGGTAGCCATAATCTTGCGTGTACCCGGGATTTGTCGCACCTGTGCCGCTGTGGTTGGGAAAAAACTATTAACTCCATAATATTCAGTCTGTCCCGTACCATCAGGATTCATCTGGAAAAGAGGTTGTGTAAATACTTGCCCCCTGTCATTATAATCCCAACGGGTATATACCACACGCCCATCATCTAATACAGCCGGATGGGAAGTATGTACCTGATCGTATCCAACACGGCGCATATAGCGGCCTTCTCTGTCGCATATATACATATTGCTGACCTCTGTCGTCCAACAGTCTACAGAGTTGCCACTGCGCGTTGAGTTGAAAAGAATATTCTCATCCGGTAAATATACTGGCTCGATGTCGGCAAAGCCTAATCCGTCTGTTATTTGCTTTAAATTCTTTGTCGGCATTTCCATTTCATATAAATGAAAGTCATCTTCCTTTAGTGATTTTTTCCAGGAAAAGAGAATATGTTTACCATCAAAATGTACATCCGGGTCGCGGAATACGCCTAATGAATCAGATAATAACGTTTCTTCCCGAGCCCAAATGCCATTCATTTTAATCAAAGATAGCTCCCCACCCGGGAAAAAATTACATTCTGACCGTGCGTCCGATAATCCCTCAGTATAAGCAAAGAAAGACGGACGTAGAACTTCAAATTTTGTAAAAACTATTTCGGGGCTATTTTTGATGAAAGAGGCCAGACGTTGTTCACGGCGTTTGATACATCCGTCAATATACATCTTGAAAGCTTTGGCTATTTCTTCCGGAGTATTCATAATATTGCCCGGCAGGTTAAGCCTATGCAAACGATTTGACAATTGCTCGGAAAGGGTACCGTTGAACCAGTTGATTTCATTGAATCCCCTATCGTTTCTTCTTCTGCCCTGTCGTCTGCGGTTTTCACCTTCTTCCTCCAGATTGCGTCCATCCTGCAACCACCAGTCGTACAATACAGGATAATTATAATACATATCTTTATGGATTTTCTCCCACATCATATGTATACTATCCCTATTGGCAGATTCGCCTCTGGATTGTAACTGAGCCATTGATGCAAAAGAGGCTTGCATTTTTAGTATAAACCCTTCGATATCTTCCGGTTCGTGGATTTTATCTGTAGATTTATCCTGACATGCTGCCAGCAAGAGAAACAATAAACTCAAGAATAATATTTTAAAATGATTAAGCATTTTTTTCTTTTTTAAGTTGCGTGAATGATTCTACAATAGAAACACCGCTTGAGGTACCCAATCGTGTCGCTCCTGCTTCAATCATGGCCAATGCTGTTTCCAGATCACGGATACCCCCGGCCGCTTTCACTCCGATATCAGGGCCTACTACACGACGCATTAAAGCTACATCATGCAATGTTGCCCCTGCTGTACCGAATCCTGTGGATGTTTTCACAAAATCAACATTTTCTTCTTTTGCTATACGACAAACGATTTCTTTCTCTTCATCTGTCAGATAACAGGTTTCAAGTATGACTTTACAGATAACTCCGGCAGGTTTGCAAATAGATACCATGTCTTGTATTTCTTTTCTGACGATATCCAGTTGCCCTTTTTGGAGCGCACGTATGTTAATGACCGTATCTATTTCAGTAGCGCCCTTTTCTATGGCATCGCGGGTTTCAAAAGCTTTGCACTCCACCGTCGTTTGTCCTAACGGAAAACCGATGGCTGCACCGACCCTTACAGATGAATTTTTCAGTAATTGGGCACAGGTAATTACTTCTGCCGGATTGATAGCTACCATTGCAAATTTATATTTATCGGCTTCCGCACATAATTTCTCTATGTCGGCGGCTGTACCATATGGTTTTAAAAAAGTGTGATCTATGATGCCGGCCAATCCTGCTACTGTTAAATTCTTTATGATTTGTTCCATTTTTATTTTCCTGATTGTATTTTAAAAAGTCATTATTGTTTTAATTACTTCATTTCTTTTTATAGCCTCATATGCTTCATGTATCTGATCTATAGTGAAGCGATGAGAAATAAATTCGGATGCAGATAGTTTACTTTCACGAATCCATTGGGTCAAAGTAGCCATGGCTGCTTTTTCTTCCGAACGGGTAGGCCATTGATGCATATACAGGTTGAAATTGTAAGGCGCTTTACTTAGATCGAGTTGAGGACTTTTTGTCATCACCCCATATACGCACATATCCCCGGCCATTTTCAGCAATGACAGGCCTGTATTTACAATAGATTCTAATCCTACTGCATCAATAATGGTGTCGTATGAACGGTTTGTTCTGGCAATAAATTCGGTGCTTTCGACTTCATCCGAAGTATAAGTATTATCGGCTCCCATCTTTTTAGCTAATTCAAGTTTTGATGGTAATCTATCGACGATATCTATTTGTCCTAATCCGAATAATTTACCCAGCTTTACAAAACTGAGGCCAACAGGACCTGAACCGAACACCATCACTTTTTTTCCGGGAGCTAAATGAAAATCTTTGAATGCTCCCAATATTTCGCGCCATGTACATGAGATAACGGCTTCTTCGGGCTGTATATCTTTCGGTACGCTGTTTTGGATTTCAAAACTGTCCCAACATCCATTTTCGGGAGTTGCCAGCCCTTCTTCTTTCAGTACTTCAAAGTCGTTAACAACTACGTATTCACTGAATCCTCCCCATGCACTATGTAGATTTTGAGAGCCAAAGTCGGATATTAATCCACCTATAGTCCTATCGCCAACTGCAAAGTTCTTTACTTTGCTGCCAATTTCCACAACAATTCCTACAGTCTCGTGTCCGAGAGCCATTGGATAAGAATCTTCCCCCGGAAATTTACCGGAAATGAGTTTACTGTCGGTAGCATTACAAAAAGCTACCATTTCTGTTTTTACCAATGCCTGATAAGGTGAAATGGTTGGTATATCTATTTCTTGAATCTCTATTGTTCCCGGTTTTGTTACGACTACGCTTTTCATGGTTATTTTATTTCTTTGATGTTTATAATTTTAAGTCTGCTAATTCTTTATATATACCTGTCAGGGCATGATATGTATTGTCAAATACAGGCATCAGTTCCTTATATTTTTCTACATTTTCTTTGACCGGAGTTATTGTTTTTTGAATACGGATAAAACGGTCTATCACACTGAAGTCTTTGAATAATCCTGAGCCTATACCAGCCAAAACAGCAGCACCCATCGAGGTTGCTTCATCCAGATAATTAGGTATTTTAATCTCAGCCTGATAGATATCCGCCATCATTTGTTGCCATATCGGGTTTTTCGCTCCACCACCTATGACTGTAATGCTATCTATTGGAATATGATTACGGAAAATGTCCACGATATACCCCAGATTAAGTGTTATCCCTTCCATTACAGCACGCAGCATATCTCCATGTTTATGGTTGATGGTAAGACCTACAAAAGTTCCTTTTGCATTTACATTCCATCGGGGAGTGCGTTCGCCCATCATATAGGGTAGGAAAAGGAGTTTGTTTGCACCTAAAGGAGATCTCCTTATTTGTTCATCAATCAACTCATATACATCTTTTCCTGTAGCTTTTGATATTTCCAGTTCGTGTTCGCATAATTGATTTACCATCCATGCATACGATGTTCCGGCAGTTTGCATAGTGCCTGAAGGGTGAAGCATGCCCGGAACGACATGTGCCCAGTTCATCGTTCTTCTTTGGCGGTCAACAATTGGTTTATCAACCGTTAATGCAACCCATGAAGATGATCCCAGATAATTGTATGTCGATCCTTGCGAAATACTGCCTACTCCTACGCCGGCACAACTTCCATCGCCACCTCCGCAAATAACAGGAGTTCCGGCGCGTAGTCCGGTTTCTTTTGCTGCACTGATTGTTATTTCACCTATGACATTAATTGAAGAACGAACTTCGGGAAATAATGACATATCCAATTCTGCTGCATCTATTATCTCTTCGCTCCATTTCCAATTATTGAGATCGTAAGCATTTGTACCCGAAGCGTCTGAGGGATCTGTTGCAATAACACCACACAAGCGAAAATTAATATAATCTTTTGCATTCAGCATTTTATCTGTTTTGGCAAAGATATCGGGCTCATTTTCTCTTATCCACATTAGTTTTTCAATGGAATAGGAAGCACTTATACGGTGTCCAGTTATTTTGTAGAAATGTATAGGATCTATTTTTTCTGATAAATACGCTTCTTCTTTTAAGGAACGCTGATCACAATATAAGAGGTGAGGGCGGAGAGGTTGTCCATTTTTATCAACGCATAAACAACCCATCATCTGTCCGCTGAGAGCAACTCCTGCTATATCATTTGGTGATACTGTTTTGAGCAATATTCGGGTAGTGTCTACAATTGCTTTCCACCAGTCATGCGGATTCTGCTCGGCACGATTACCATCTGCATATATTGTACTGTATGTTGAAGAACAAGAGGATACCAAGGTTCCATCCTCCGCAAATAAGGTTGCCTTATTGCCTGTAGTTCCTAAATCGTGAGCTATGATATATTTTGCCATATCTGTTTCTTTTTCTTTTATAATATAGCATTAGTATAACCTGTAAGGCCCACTAAAACACCTCCGACCATACCACCCAAAACAATAACTATCCATCGTGGAATGAACTCCTTAACTAATCCACTGCGCGTGCCTTTTGGAGCGCAAAGCAGATCGGCTACAATAAATCCCATTGCTATAGCAAATCCCATATCTACCCAAGGAGCACTTCCCCGTGCGCCTTGGTGGATGAGACTGAATTGCATTGGTAAATTTTCGATATCGGTTAGTAATCCTGTAGAAAAACCATATCCGGGTAATTTATGATTGACAATCCAAAATGTCCCAATAATTAGCGCTGCTGCTATAAAGCCACCTTTCGCTCCAAAATCTTTAACCAGTTTGGGCCAGCAAAGAAGTACGGTAAAGGCTACTGCAAACGAACCAAAGATGCTGGTAACGATACCGGCATTGTACATACCTATCGCTTCATTATATGTTTGTAACCATTCGCTCATAGTGTGTCCTCCTTAGCTAAACGGGTTTGACAAGAACGGATGATCCACACAGCGATGCCTGCTAATGCACCGCCTATCAAACAGCAGATGAGTGTAGGAGCAGCTAACAAAAAAGCGGATATATCACCTTGGAAACGTACGATTCCCCAAGCAATACCTGCCGCACCGATACACCAACCCTGATCGAGCCATACTTTACCCTCCGGATTAAGGATCGCTCCATTATAGTGGTTCATATACCACATGATGCCGATTATAAGAGTAGCTGCAAGCCAGCCACCCATCAGGCCGTAAGTTTTCCAAAGCTCGGGCCAGATTCCAAATGCAAAGCCTCCGCAAATTGCCGAACCGGCAAAAGTTGATAAGTATTTCTTCATGGTAAGATATTTTTACCCTAATTAAAGGGTGAGGTACACATCCTCTTATTTTGAATATTAGTGTTTAAGTCCGGGAATTATTTAACCCAGAAAGTTATTTTAATGATAATTTTGCTAATGTATAAGGTTTATCATGTTTTGTATTCACTTTGTCAGGCCCTGTTACGCAATCGAAGCAGGATACGATTACCATTCCATCCCATATAATAGGCTCTCCCGGCTGGTCGAGGCCGCCATCACTGCCATCACAGTCGGGACTTTGTGCAATACGTTGAATTTTTCCGTTTTTATCGATACGGGCAACCGCATTATCTGAAAAATCTGCCACCCATATATTGCCCTCGTCATCTATGCAGATACCATCAGTTGTCCGCATCTGAGATAAATCCTGCGCCCATACATCTTTGCTTGTTACTTTTCCCGAGGCATCCATTATAATTTTATGGATAGCTCCGTCTCCGAAGTTACCGACATATAAGTTCCCTTCTTTATCGAAAACTATACCATCCAAACCATATTGTACATCTTTGTTTTCGGTAATAACAGTAGTTAAAAGATTTTTATCATCCAACGTGTTTTTTACTCTGATATTTTTATCATTCATGTCGAAGCAATAAACGCCGCTTACAAGCAATCCGGAAGGATCTTTAATATCAGAAAGAGAACTTTGGGTGACATACAGCTTACCGTTACGTATGCGTATCCCGTTGGGATGCTCCATACCTGTAGCCACCTCAATAGTTTCTTTCACCTTATTATCATTATCGAACTTTATACGTAGAATACGACCTTTATTACTGGCTTTTTCGGCTCCGCTCCATCCCTGGTTATCGCAGATAAATAAATCACCTTCCTCATTAAATGCAATACCCATTGGTGAGGCCCATCCTGTTTCCGCTAATACAGGTACATCAAACCATTTGGTCAATTTACCCTCTTTAGTAATGCGCATGATGCAAGCCGGCTTAGATATATCTGCAAAATTGGGACATGCCAGAATCAAGTCTCCATTAGAGGCAATTGCCATGCCATCGGGAGTAGGACAATAGTCGGGCAGTTCTATAAATAATTCGCTTTTTTGCAAATTCCCTTTTGGCGATTCAGTAACTTTCAGATCGTTTTGTTCTGCATCTTTTGCAGACTGTGATTTCTTACACCCGGTTACGGACAGACCAATAATGAATGCAAGTAATAGATAGGCACATTTCTTCATAATTATTATAGCTTCGTTTATATTAGTTGTCTTATATGGGAGAATAAAATCGGACATTATATTTACCGGATGTAAATGTATATTTTATAATATGAGAAGGCTTTCATTAATCAATCAAAGGCTTTCATTAATCCGTCACAATGGATATATGCTTAATTCAGAGAAAGTTTGTAAATGTTCTTTTCTATTCTTTTTATCATTTTTTAGTTTTTCAGATAAAGAGGTTTTAGTAGTTTTGTTATCAGATTCTATTTGACACATGAAAAGCTTTAGCTTTCTTTTTTTTGTTATCTTACTATTAACCTCTGTTTTTATAAAAGCTGAGGATATAGAAAATTACTATTTTCGTCATTATACCAATAAAGACGGGCTTTCTCATAATACGGTTTTTTGTTCTTTACAGGATAAAAAAGGTTTTATGTGGTTTGGTACAGCCAGCGGACTAAACCGTTTTGACGGGCATTCTTTTACCATTTATCGTTATAATTCATGGTCGCCTGATAATAAAGGGTTACCCAATGACTATATTTTTAGTCTGTTTGAAGATTCGTCGGGAAAAATATGGATTTGCACTGATGGAGGGACTTGCTACTATGATTATGAAACAGATATGTTTTATCCTTTAATTTTTCCTGAAAGTAAAGAAATAGAGCGTTTTTCTTATGTGAATGAAGATCCTCAGAAGAATTTATGGTTTTGCGATTATAACAGAATCATTAAATATACCCCTAATATAGATAAAGTAAAGGTTTATCGTTCTGAAGATTATGGGTTTCATGCACATACTATGACTATGGCGGGCGAAGGTTATCCGATCTTTGCGGATGGAGCTTCTATATATATGTATAGGGATGAAACCGATAAGTTTGCAAAAACATCTGTTATAACAGAAACGGAAAGAGAAGATAATATATCAATTCATAGTGTATATCAGGTCAGTTCTAATCACGTTCTGATAGGAACAAACAAGGGACTTAAAATGTATAATTTGTATGATGGTACTATAGAGACGATTATTCAGGATGTATATGTTCGTTCTATGATGGTATATAATACCCATACTTGTTATATCGCGACTGAGTCGGGATTATATATTTATGATTTGATGAATAATACATATTCAAATCTTAAGAAGTCCCTGATAAATGAATATTCTATCTCGGATAATGCCGTATATTCAATTACACAGGATAGGGAAGGAGGAATATGGATTGGTTCTTTTTTTGGCGGTATTAATTATTTACCTAAAAATTATACAGATTTTACTTATTTTATAGGAGGGAAAACTCATCCAAATATGCTGGGAAACACTATCCGCGAAATTTGCTCTGACAAG
This sequence comes from Prevotella sp., assembly GCA_031285905.1. Lineage (GTDB taxonomy): Bacteria > Bacteroidota > Bacteroidia > Bacteroidales > Dysgonomonadaceae > Dysgonomonas. The sequence goes on along the minus strand of JAITVH010000173.1, from coordinate 38,502 downwards.
TACGGTAATTTATGGATGGGAACCGAAGATAATGGTGTTAATTGCTATAATCTAAAAAATAATTCTATTGTCAATTATTCTTTAAACAATCCGGTAAGAAAATTATCAGCCACTAATATACATGGCTTGTATGCCGATGGGGACACCTTATGGATTGGTACATTTAACAGAGGCATAGACCTTCTTGATATCCCAACCGGGAAATTGATTAAAAATTATTCTCAAACGAATACAACTGATGGATTGGTAAATGATTTTGTTTTGTGTTTTCAAAAAACAAGGCAGGAAGAATTTCTTATAGGAACTAATGCAGGTGTATTGATCTATAATAAAGAAATGGATAATTTTTCCAGATGGAAAGACATTCGATATTCTGTCAGGCAAATCTATGAAGATATAAAGGGAAGGATATGGATAACTACGACAAATGGATTATTCAAATACACCCCGCCCCAAATAAATAAAAATGAAAGACTGGTTTATTATGGCGCTTCAGAGGCATATAAAGGATTGGGGGGGAATAATATAACCTCAGTGATGGAGGACTCGAAAGGTCGTATATGGGTTACATCCACATCGGGTATATCCTTATATGACGAACCTTTAGACTCATTTACCCGTATTACAGTAGAGGATGGTTTACCTACAAATTTGGTATTCCGTATAGAGGAGGGTGATGATAATAATTTATGGATATCGACTGCTAACGGCCTGGTAAAATTCAATCCCGAAACCAATGCGATGTATGTATATAATTATGCAAACGGGCTAAGAGAAACTCAATTTAATTACAGTTCTTCCTTTAAGGCAAAGAATGGAACGATTTATATGGGGACTATAGACGGTATGATTTCGTTCAATCCGAAATATTTCAAACATGATACATATATTCCTCCATTGTATATTTCGAATGTAAATGTACCGGAATTTAAAGAGGATGTTATAAAGAATTCTTATAACAGTGTGTCCGATTTATTGGAGTTACCTTATCATGTATCATCTTTCACAGTATCATATATTGCTCCTGCATATACATCTCCTGATGCCATTGAATATTCTTATATGCTCGAAGGTGTGGACAAAAACTGGATAGATGTAGGCTCACACAAAGAAGTAACTTTTGCCGGGTTATCTCCGGGTAAATATACTTTTCGGGTAAGATCGACAAACAGTAGCGGCGAATGGCAGCAAAATGAGAAAGCAATACAAATTATCATTACACCACCACTATGGCAAACTCCCTGGGCATATTTTGTATATGTAATGCTGTTACTGTTTTTTCTTCTTATCATCTATCTATATTATAAAACAAAGATGGAAAAGGTGCATCGCCGCCGACAGGAATTATTTGAGGTGGAGAAAGAAAAAGAAATTTATAATGCCAAAATACAGTTTTTTACCTTTATTACCCATGAGATCAGAACTCCGCTAACGTTGATAAAAGCTCCGTTAGAGAAAATTATACATTCGGATGATGGAACTCCTTCTACAAAAAAGAACTTGCATATAATAGAAAAAAATACGCAGCGATTATTGGATTTGAGTAATCAACTACTCGATTTTAGAAAAGTTGAAATCCGGGGCTTTAGATTGAATTATGTAAAGACCGATATCGTAATGTGGACAAATTCTATTATCCAGCCATTTCTGGGGACATTTGAGAAAGAAAGAAAACAATTTACTTATACATCTGAGAAGGAGTGTCTTATAGCATATATTGATAGAGAAGCTTATGCAAAAATCCTGAGTAACTTGTTAACTAATGCACTTAAATACTCGGAATCTGCTATAAATTTAGATATACGTCTCATATCGGAGGAAGAAGATTGTTTTTGTTTGTCGATAAGCAATGACGGGACATTGATTCCAGAGTCGGAAAAAGATGCGATTTTTACTCCTTTTTACAGATTAAAAGGAACTGAAGGAATAAGGGGGTCAGGGATAGGCTTATCTCTTTCCCGCTCTTTAGCTGAATTCCATCAAGGAACACTTGTCTATAATCAGACAGATAATGAATTGAATCAATTTATTTTAACAATTCCCGTACAACAGGATGATTATTGTTTTGGTAATAACCCTGAAAGTATAGATGCACAAGGGGAACAAGTGGATAAACAGATTACCAAAAACGATGAAACTGTCATACTTATAGTAGAAGACCAGGCTGATATGCGAAAGTATATTGCAGAAGAGTTATCAGGGATCTGCTATATATTGGAAGCCGAAAATGGAGAAAAGGCATTGTCGATATTAGAAAATAATCAGGTAAATATGATTATAAGTGATGTAATGATGCCGGTAATGGATGGTTATGAACTCTGCAATAAAGTGAAAAATGATGTGCGTTTCAGCCACATACCATTTATCCTTTTAACAGCTCAGCATAATTTACAATCGCGCCTTGAAGGTCTTAACCAGGGAGCTGATGCTTATATGGAAAAACCATTCTCTTTAGAGCATCTGATAGCTCAGATCAATAGTTTGCTTAGAAATAGAGAACTTATTCACAAGGCATATCAGGAAAGGCCTGCAATATCGGTTTCTTCATTAGCGTTATCCCCTATGGATGATATCTTTTTGCAAAAACTGAATATATACATAGAAGACAATATTACCAATGAAGACCTTAATGTGGAAATGATAGCCAATGAGATGGGTATGAGTAATTCAAGTTTATATAGGAAATTGAAAGGGCTTTCGGGCCTAAGCCCGGTTGATTTTATAAAATCGATCAGGCTGAGGAAGGCTGTCGATTTGATGTATAAAGGGGAACGAAGAATAAGCCAGATTGCATTTGAAACGGGATTCTCATCACCCGCATATTTTTCCACCTCTTTTCAGAAGCAGTTTGGTAAAACTCCCACTGAGTATATAAGAGAACAGAGATTGAAATAATATTTGTTTTTAATTAAAAAATGGTAATGATATACCTATATCTTTTAGGCAGTCTCTCCTTTTGTGACAAATATTAATTATTATTCCATACATGTATATTGGGATTGACAGGGATCAGACATGGTAGGACTTCGGCTTCAATACTTTCCTGTTGTAAAAGGTTATCATCTGAATCAAAAGACTTAACCGAGATGATATACTTTCCCGATCTGGTATAGGTATAGCTGTGTGTTTGTTTTCCAGTCGATACATCATCATCTTTTATTTCTGGCGAACCATCGCCAAAGTTCCATATAGTATAGGCTATTGATGAATTATTTAACGATACAGAAAAATCCTGAGAAGTATTCACACAAAAACCGGTTTCACCTTCTACTCTCATGTAAGAAGCAGCAAAGGTTGGTAATCCCCAACTTGCACCTGTTGGCAAATAATTGGAAAACGTTCTGATATCGGCATTTGCTCCACTTTCAGGATCCATTATAACAATGAGGTGTGTAACACTTTTTCCAGTTCCATATATTCGTCCGTCAGGATGCATTTGCACATTTCCTGTTCCTTTATTCAGATTTGTTGCTGATAATGTAGAATTACGTAGATTCTCCCACGATATATGAGCCAAACTGTTGTTGGGTGCTGTTGTCATATATAAATGGTCTCCAGATAGAGAAAATTCAAATGAATATACCTGAGCATGGAATCCAACATTTCTACATTGAAGATTGGAAACCTGTCCGGTTTCAGCGTCAAATTCACCAGACAACATGCTTCCTTGTGTCCATACAGGACATGCAAATCTTGTTGCATCGGATGTGAATTTCAGATAACCCAAGTGGTTAGATGATATGTTTAATGTAAGGGTATATGTAGTAGGCCCGGTAAATCCGGAAGGTGTTAGTTCCCATAGATAAAATGTACAAATGTTTCCTACTATATCCCGATGCATAATCCAATAATTATCAGATCCTTTCTTCTTTACCGCCGCAATATTTTCATCAGTAGGCCCTGCTCGTAGGATTAAACTCTTTTGTCCACTGATAACATCTCCTAATCCTCCTTGCGCTGTCATATCTACAACCGAGTAAGTGATCCCTGATGTCGTCCTTTCCTGAGCAACAGATATGGCATAATATTTATCAGGATCACCTGGATAAGGGACAATGATGCCCGACTGAGTTGATGAAGGTCCTCCCAGAAGCCCACTGCCATTGGGCAGTGCAACGCCATTTTTATTCCAGATAGTCATCCCATCGGAATATATCATCAGATTGCCATTTTTGTCAGAGAGGGTAAAGCAACCTTCATCAGTGGTTATATTTCCAGTACCTGCTTGTGGCATCCCATCGGTAACTCTTCCCTGATCATCACTAATTGTTGTCGTGTTATTAAAATTCAGGCTATTACCATGACCAAAAAACCACCAGTTGGCTTCTTTTTGAGCGTATAATCCACCAGATAACAAAGTGGATAGGAAGAATAGTAGAATCTTCTGTTTCATTCGTTTGTGAAATTAAGCCCTATTTCTGGGTAAGGGCAGAATGTTTGTATCTCATAGCTGCTTCTTTCTCACGAATTGAGAAGAAGAATACATGTTGTTTTCTCGTTCAAAAACAGAAGAACTTTCCAATATTCAGAAAGAAGAATACCAGGTTATATTTACTGTTTTTGTAGCGTATATAGTGTTAAAGCTACAAATATAATAAAAATTTAATATTTTTAATCTAAGTACATGACAAAAATTTGAAAACATCTATTCCCCATTTGTTTTTCGGGTTGAGTAGCACGTTCGCTATCACCGTTAAGCCATGTTTGAACAGAGATTTTTCTCTTCTGCCATGTTTTTTTATTTTGATATTTTTCAAATTTAGGTGGACATAAATACCCACCACATAGGCCCAAGTAAAAGCGACTAATACCAGGGCAAAGAGTTTATCAATGCGTTCAATATCTGTCAGATGTGTATCTTCTATATTGAATCCACTTGATTTCAAGGCTCTAAATGCAGTTTCAATCTGCCAGCGTTCTTTGTATATTTCTTGTGCATTGTGTTCCCTGTTGAAAGAAACTATAATTTGCAGTTCCGGTATTCCTTTTTTATTTTTGATTTTGCTTGCCGACAGATAACAGAGTTGGTTGTTGACATAATAAATCCGGTAAAGGACTTTGCAAGTACCAATCTTTACGTCTGAAAACAGCCAGGATGCTTTGAGCCTTTTTCCCGAATGGGGCGCATCCACATAAAAGTTTTCCCGGATGCGGATATGATATCTTATCCTCATGTGATTCAGGTAAGCCAGCCAATGTTCTCCAACAAATTCCCGGTCTGCCAGCAAGCACTCAATGGTTTCTATGCCGAAGAGATAGATATAACGATCTATCAAAGCAATCCGTTCTTCTGTGTTGGAATTGCCGAACTTGGGCATCATCCGGTAAAGGATTGGAAAAGCAACCCCTTGGTAAACAATTGCCAAGGTCAGAATATTGATATTGGTTGAACCAAACTTCCAATTGGTTCTATCCATGGCTAGACGGAAAGGAGGCTTATGGGGCAATAGCTTGAATATCAACAATGCTATCAAATCCGTATTCAAGTTGTAACCTGCTATGAAGCGTTGGATCCGACACAAGCTGGAGGTGCTTTGGGAGCTTGTTTCAAAGGCTGTAGCCAACTTCTCGAACCCAACAGTCTGAACCTTGCATAATGCACAAATAAACATGCCAAAGAGCTTGATTCGGGCTAAATTCATATTTCCCCCGAAATGATTGACTAATACTGCAATCAATTTTGTATTTTTGTCCTGAACCTTAATTTTCATAACTGAGAAAAACCGTGGGAAGTTTTCTTCTAAGTTACTGATTATTAAGGTTCTTTCAAAGTAAAATCATGACTATTTTGCTGAATTTCAGAAACTTATTTAATTTTTGTCATGTACTAAGATTTTTAATAAATAGGTCGAAGCTAAAATGGAACAAAGTCATTCCCTCCGCTTTGTAAAGCTCCCATTCCCGGATCAGGAGCGTCGAATGGGGTATTTCCATTGATTTTAGAAGTGAAGTTTTGCCCCGGCCCGAAATTGTAGTCATCATCGATATTCTGGAAGCGGGCAAATTCGCTTTTAAAGCGCAGCATTACATCTCCGGTGGCGCCATTACGGTGTTTTGCAATTATTATTTCGGCTAATCCTATAAGTGAGTTACCTTTATCGTCTTCCAGTATCTTATAATATTCGGGACGGTGGATAAAGCATACCATATCAGCGTCTTGCTCAATGGCGCCCGATTCGCGCAGGTCGGATAACTGAGGGCGTTTGCCTTCAGCACCAGTACGGCCTTCTACACCACGATTCAACTGGGAAAGTGCAATGATAGGGATATTCAGTTCTTTAGCCAGTCCTTTCAATGACCGGGAGATCATACTTACTTCCTGTTCGCGGCTTCCATAGTTCATTCCACTGGCATTCATCAACTGAAGGTAGTCGATGATAATCATCTTAATTCCATGCTCGCGTACCAGCCTACGCGCCTTTGTCCTAAGTTCAAAAACCGATAAGCTTGGCGTATCGTCTATAAATAGAGGGGCGTCGTATAGTTCTTTTATTTTAAAGTCAAGCTGTTCCCATTCATATGGTGCGAGCTGTCCGTTCTTGATTTTTTCACCCGGAATTTCGCAGGTATTTACAATCAAACGGTTTACTAACTGTACGTTGGACATTTCGAGGGAGAAAAGCGCTACCGGATAATTATAGGATACGGCCATATTCTTAGCCATCGACAATACAAATGCCGTTTTACCCATCGCAGGACGGGCAGCAATAATAACCAAATCGGAATTTTGCCATCCCGAGGTTATTTTGTCCAATGGCGTAAATCCGGTTTGCAGGCCACTTAATCCTTCCGGCCTATTCGCCGCTATCTCAAGAAGATTAAGGGCTTCCTTGATGACAGGGTTTATTTGTGTTACATCTTTCTTTACATTTCCTTGCGATATTTCAAACAATTTGCTTTCGGCTTCCTGAATCAGGTCGTCTACATCGGATGTTTCATCAAAAGCTTTATTGGTCACATTTGACGAAAAAGAGATTAGTTCCCGTGCCAGATATTTTTGAGCTATGATACGTGCATGGAATTCAATATGAGCTGCGGAGGCTACTTTGTCTGTTAATTGCGCAATATAAACAGGGCCGCCTACAGCTTCCAATTCACCTTCTTTACGGAGTTGTTCAACGACAGTCAGCATATCTATAGGAGCCTGACGTACAGCCAGATCAACTATTGCCCTGTAAATTGTTTGATGAACAGAGTCGTAAAAACTTTCAGGTTTAAGTATATCGCTGATTAAAGAATAGGCATCTTTTTCGAGCATCAGCGCTCCGAGTACAGCTTCTTCCAATTCCCTCGCCTGAGGTTGTACTTTACCTATATCGGGAATCATAACGGTCTCTTTCGGTTTACGCCTTCCCTGATTTTTATTATTATCTGCCATGATTAATGTACTCCTTTCTTTTTACAGTTCAAAGGTAAAAGTTATAATGAAGAAAGACGATTTAAGTTATTAAACGGCTGTTAATAACTTTTTATTTTTATAGTAAAGTATTGTCTCCTTGTTGATTATATGTGTCAGAGCTGTTTAAAAAATTCTATGGATTATATTTAGAATCTTTGAGTATAGTTTGTGCATCTGTGTTTATAATTTCCTGCAATGATATATCTTTACGTTTGGCATATTTTTCTATTATCTGCCAACCTATCCAGCAACCAAGTCTTCCCGGAGACTTTTCTGATATATCGATTGTAGCCTGTGCTTCATCTATAATACGATTGATGAGCATATAATCGGTTGAGAACAGATAATTTTGTTTAACTATCTGTTTCCATGTCTCTTTCTCGTTTTCTTTACACCATGCAGATTGAGCGGATGTGTAACCCATCAGATCGTCTTTCGTTGTTTCAGGTAGTAAAATAGATAATGCATAGAGGATTTTTCCTTCATCTATCATCGCAGAAAGTAATGTTTGATTTTCAGTTTCAGTTTTTATAATATCGCTCATCAACCATGCTTTAGTATAATCTTTTACGATAAACTGAGGTTGCATTTGTTGCCTCTCATAAGGCTGAAAGAATTCTTTATATGCTGCGTAATTACTTCCAAGGTATTTGTCGGCAGAAATTGATATCAGATTATTCAGAATGATTACATTTTCGCGGAATCCTGATACATGCATAGCAAATTGAGGTAATTGTTTGCCTGTAAGATGTTCGGAAACTCGCTGATTTACTAATGTTAACTCCTGCTCATAAGGGCTTAAATTGTCGAAGGTAGAGAGTGCATCTTTATATATACCCATTAATGCCGGATGAGAGAAGTATTCCCGTAAACTTAAGAAAAATGTTTCAGGATCGCTGTTATTCATTGTTACCCTTCCAAAAGCCGGGAGTAGGAGAGGGTATCTATCTTTTAATTGGGATTCTGTTTCTACATTCGGATTTTGTAGGTAATTATATATATCCTTGTCAAAACGGAGGATTTTTATTTCTGCCTGTGCTTCATTATCATTTCCTTTTTTAGTTGTACTCGAACAAGCTATAAAAGATATAATCGTGATAACCAATAGGTAAGATATATTCTTCATTTATTTCCTTTTAAGAGTTCTTCTTTGCGAAGATAATTTATATTTCCTAATTTTGTTCTCCTTTAAAGAGGCTATTTATATAAAACGGATAATTCGCTGTTTTATTTTGATTTTCTCAAAGGAAGAGAACATTGTTTAAGTTAAGATATAAAGTTTTTCTTGTTGATTTATCTATAGTAGATACAGCCGTTAGCTTTTAGCCATTAGCTGATAGCTCAAGAGAAAAGATCAAAAAAGTGTAACCTTTGTAACCTTTTAGTTAAAATTTGAATTGAAGAAATGATAACAATATTAGGAATAGAGTCTTCTTGTGATGATACTGCCGCCGCAGTAATACAGGATGGGGTGTTGCTTTCCAACATAATATCGAGTCAAAAGGTACATGAAAACTACGGAGGGGTTGTACCCGAACTAGCATCGAGGGCGCATCAGCAAAATATTATCCCTGTGGTAGACCAAGCCATTAAACAAGCCGGAATCAAAAAGGAAGACCTTACGGCAATTGCTTTTACGCGTGGGCCCGGATTGATGGGGTCTTTGCTTGTGGGTACGTCTTTTGCCAAAGGATTTTCTACTGCCCTGAATATACCAATGGTAGATGTTAATCATCTTCATGCCCATGTTTTAGCGCATTTTATTAAAGAGAATAAAGAAGATAATCATGCACCTCAATTCCCTTTCTTATGTCTTTTGGTATCGGGTGGAAATTCACAGATAATATTGGTGAAGTCGTACAAAGAAATGGAGATTATCGGGCAGACAATCGATGATGCTGCAGGTGAGGCTTTTGATAAATGTGCCAAGGTAATGGGATTGGGTTATCCCGGAGGGCCAGTTGTAGACAGGTTGGCTAAAGAGGGCAACGCCGAAAAGTTTAAGTTAAACAAACCTCATATACAAGGTTATGATTATAGTTTCAGCGGACTGAAGACTTCATTCCTTTACCTGTTGCGTGATGAGTTGAAGAAAAATCCGGATTTTATAGAAAAGAATAAAGCTGATTTGTGTGCTTCGTTACAAAAAACGATTGTAGATGTACTGATGGACAAACTTCGGAAAGCAGCAAAGGATTTAGGGATAAAAGATGTTGCTGTGGCAGGAGGGGTTTCTGCCAATTCGGGCTTGCGCAATGCTTTTCAGGAACATGCCAAACAGTATGGCTGGAAAATTTATATTCCTCCCTTTGGATATACGACCGACAATGCGGCTATGATAGCGATTACCGGCTACTTTAAATATCTGGATGGAGACTTTTGCCCGATGGATGCAGCACCATATTCGAGGGTGGTAATGTAGTTGATTAATAAAGATTATATGAAGAATATCTTTCTCTTTTTTGCTTTGGCGTTTTTCTGTTATGGGTGTAAAGGTAAAGCCGATGCTCCTGTGGATTTGGATGCTTTGTACCAGCAGAACCTGAATGACTCGATATTGGTATCAGGCTGGTATTATGTTGTAGATGATAACAATGGTTTTGTACGTAAGCTTCAAAAAACGGATGAATTATATATTCTCAATCCTAAACCTATTGCTGTAATTGATAATCTAAGTGAGATAGAATTGTATAAGAATATCCATGGGGAGGTATCTATAATAATGCAGTTTGATAAACAAGCTACTGAATGGTGGAGAATTGCGACCAGAGCCGCAATAGGAAATCTTATTGCTTTTATTATAGATGATAAGTTGTTTGGTGTTTCTTTTGTTAATGGCGAGATAACAAAGGGTGCAAATGCTTTCGGACGGCTAGATTATTCAGAAGATGAATATAAAGAGATAATAGATATGATATCTAAAAAGTAAAATATTATAGTAATGATTTATCTGATAATTATACTCCTTATTGTTGTTCTCGATTTCCTTTGGACTCAATATCTGTCATATCGTAATCGTAAACGAATGAGTCCTGAAATACCTTTGCAACTGGAAGGTATTTATAATAAGGAAGATTATGCCAGACAACAAGAATACCAGAAGACAAGCAGCCGCTTTGGATTATATACCAGCCTGTTCTCTTTTATAATAATGGTAGCTATATTGTTACTTGGTTTATTTGGCTGGCTGGATGAACTACTGAGGCAATATATAGACAATGAGATAGTATTGACACTTGCTTTCTTTGGCTTAATTTATATTATCAATGATATTATTACCCTGCCGTTCGATTATTATTCAACTTTTGTGATTGAAGAACGGTTCGGGTTTAATAAATCTACCAGAAAGACATTTTGGCTGGACAAACTGAAAGGGCTTTTGCTTACTGCTGTATTAGGAGGATTGATTCTTACATTAATTGTCTGGCTATATAACACATTGGGGGAATATGCCTGGTTGTATGCCTGGGGCGCTGTTACTGTATTTTCTTTATTTATGTCCCTGTTTTATTCCAATATTATTGTACCATTATTTAATAAACAGACACCGTTAGGTGAAGGTGAACTCAGGGATGCTATAGAAGCTTTTGCTAATAAGGCTGGATTTGCTCTCAATAATATTTATGTGATGAATGCTTCCAAGCGTTCATCCAAAGCGAATGCATACTTTACTGGTTTTGGAGCAAAGAAGCGTATTGTATTGTTCGATACATTGATAAATGATCTGAGCACGCAGGAGATTGTAGCTGTCCTCGCCCATGAGATAGGGCATTATAAGAAAAAACATACCTTGCAGGGAATGCTTATTTCTATATGCTATACAGGCGTGATATTATACCTGCTCTCATTATTTCTCGGCAATGTGGATATTGCCATAGCATTGGGTGGCAGTCAGCCATCATTTCATTTAGGGCTTATCGCTTTTTCTGTTTTGTTTACCCCGGTATCATTAATACTAGGTATATTCTCCAGTATCTTCAGCCGCAAGAATGAATATCAGGCGGATGCCTATGCAGCCTCTTTCGGACTGGCAGAGCCTTTAATAAGCGGATTGAAAAAATTATCAGTTAACTCACTTAGCAACCTCAACCCCGATCCTTTATACGTTTTCTTCTATTATTCTCATCCTACATTGTTGCAACGGATAGAATCCTTAAGAAAATAAAAATTGCTTAAACCTTTGTGGGTGCAAGGCGTCTTTATATTATATACATAAGATTGTTTCACTAAATAATTGAATACTTATGAAACGTTATCTAATACTTTTATTCTGCTTTACATTGGTTACATCTGCAATTTATGCCCAAAAGAAAGAAAAAGTAACCAAAGACATTTTTGGCAACACTATCATTGAAGATGAAGAGGGGAACAAGAAGACAATCAAGAAAGATATCTTTGGCAATACTATTATAGAAGATAGTAAAGGCAACAAAACGACAATTAAAGAGGATATTTTCGGCAATAAGATTATTGAGGATAATAAGGGTAACAGGACTAAGATCGGTAAGGATATCTTTGACAATACGGTGATAGAGGATAACAAAGGCAATAAAAAGAAAGTAGAGAAAGATATCTTCGGTAATACTATAATAGAAGACAACAAAGGTAATAGGACTAAGATCAGTAAAGATATCTTTGACAATACGGTGATAGAAAATAATAAGGGATATAAGAAGACAATAAAAGAAGACATCTTTGGCAATACGGTAATTGAGGATAATAAGGGCAATAAGACAACAATAGGGGAAGATATTTTTGGAGATAAGTTCATTGAAAGGAATGGAGTTAACAGAAAAATAAGCAGGGATATCTTCGGTTATCTGAAACTGGAAGAAAATCATAGAGAAACAGCGTCGCTAACAAAAGATATATTTGATACCTGGATATATAAGGATGCCGCCAACAATGAGATTAAGTATTCGAAAGAATTCTGGAAAGATATTCTGGCTGATTTTAAAGGGGATGAAGAGGCCGCTTTTTTCTGGTTAATGGATATATGCAAAGGATTGTCAGGCTATAAAGAAGAATATAGCGTGGATATCTTTGACGATTTAAAGTTTAAGAACAATCAGAATGAGACCGCCACTCTTAAGAAGAATATCTTCGATGAAATGGTATATGAGGATAATAAAGGCAATAAGCTGACTTATTCTGAAGATATATGGAATAGGATGAAAAGAAGGCAGGGGACTGATAAAAAGATATTTATGGACTTTATTCAGCGATATTTATTCAATAACCATTAAATAAATTAGAAAAATATACGTCAGATTTATGAATTTTTTATTTTGAATTTATCTATACTATAAAATAGGTAATTCATGAAGAAAAAAATTATTTTATTGTTTTCCGTCCATCTGATTTTTGTTTCTTTTTATGCACAGGAAATAAAAACCATTCATGTACTGGTTGCCCTTTGTGACAATAAATATCAGGGAATAGTGAAAGTGCCGAAAGGCATCGGTAACGGGCAGGATCCGGCTTCTAATCTCTATTGGGGTTGTGGCTATGGTATACGTACTTATTTTCGGAAAAGTGCAGAGTGGAAAGAAGTGAGCCGGAAGAAAGTGGATAACATTCGTCTTGAACGTATTGTTTTTAAGCATACATCCAAAGATTATTATCTGGTAGCGGATGCCTATGATGGGCAATATATTAAAGATTGTACAATTGACTTTCTTAAATCCTGTGCAGGTACGAAAAAAGATACTGTGATGGTTGGTAGATCTGTAATCGGGATTAACGGTAATGCGAAGCTTTTAGCTTATATCGGCCATAACGGTTTGATGGATTTCTCGCTTACAAATACCTTTCAGAATGAAGATGGAGAGAAGCGGGATGCCATAATCCTTGCCTGTGCCAGCAAGCAATATTTTGCTCCTTACCTTAAGTCTGCCAAAGCCAATCCTTTATTGTGGACTACCCATCTGATGTGTCCCGAAGCTTATACCTTACACGATGCCATAAGCACATATATTAATGGCGGAACTCCGCAAGCCGTACAGCAAAGCGCAGCATCTGCTTATAATAAATATCAGAAGTGTGGTATAAAGGGAGCTAGTCGATTATTAGTGACAGGATTTTGATTATCACACATTCACTTTTTTTGAACGGGACTTTGTTATTTCATCCAGATGATCAGATGCCCACTGTACCAGTTCCTGTATATGCGGTATAAGACTGGTTCCGGTTTCGGTCAGGTCATATTCTACCCGGGGAGGGATTTCGGCATATACTTTTCTTGTAACCAGTCCGTCCGCTTCCAATGATTTTAGGGTTACAGTTAACATCCGGTGCGAAACGTCACCTATGGTTTTGTGGATATCACCGAATCGCATAACACCGTTTGAATGGAGTGTTATCAGAACTAACATAGACCATTTATCGGCCAGTTTGCTCAGGATATTACGGACAGGACAATTGCCATTTGGTAAAAAACTTTGCATTAGTTTAAAATTTATTGTGCTGTAAATCAATAATACTAACAATGAGATAAGTATCTTCTTTTTTTGTTCGTTCTTGTTTATGATAGTATGTTTATATACCTTTACTGCACAAAGATAATAAACTTACTAATAATAACTAATGTCTAACTAATTCTTAACATTATGGCAAAAAAAGTAGCGGTATTAGCAGTAGATCCGGTAAACGGATTAGGGTTGTTTCAGTATCTCGAAACCTTCTTCGAGAATGGCATAGAGTATAAAACGTATGCCGTAGCGGATAATAAGGAGATAAAAAGCAATTCGGGAGTTACGTTGATTGTGGATGATGTAATAGCTAATCTGAAAGGTAAAGAAGATCAGTTTGATGCTTTGGCTTTCGCCTGTGGCGATGCTATACCTACATTTGGAGAGAATGCAGGTAAGCAATATAATCAGGATATGCTGGCTGTAATAAAGGCTTTTGCGGATAAGGGAAAGATAATGATAGGGCATTGTGCGGCTGCAATGATGTTTGATGCTACAGGCGTTGCTGAAGGTAGGAAAATAGCAGTACATCCATTGGCTAAACCGGCTATACAAAAGGCTATTGCTACGGATGAAAAGATAGAGGTAGACGGGAATTTCTATACGGCTCAGACCGAGTTTGCAATATGGATGCTTATTCCTGAATTGCTTAAAGTCTTGAAATGAAATCTGAATGATGAATGATATTAAAGGTTGTGTATCACCAAGATGTACAACCTTTTTGCTGATTGGTTGAAAATAGTTAAGAGGACATCGATTTTGGAACTTACAAAGTTGTAAATTTGTTGTCTTTATGATAAAAGTCATTACAATATGAAAGCAGCAATAATCACAATTGGCGATGAAATCCTCATCGGTCAGATAATAGACACAAACTCGGGGTGGGTAGCTCAGCAACTCACTCTTGCAGGTTTCGAAGTAGAAGAAATGCAATCGATAGGAGATAATGCACAACAGATAAAAGACACATTGGATGATGTGTTTCCACGTGTAGACGTTATTCTGACGACAGGAGGATTGGGTCCTACGAAAGATGATATAACGAAGAAAACCCTCTGTGATTACTTTGCTACAACCATGGTTTTTGATAATACAGTATTGGAAAATATAAAAGAGCTCTTTCCTGACCGTACTATAAACTCATTGACCCACGATCAGGCCTATGTGCCTAAGGATAGCATTGTCATTCAGAATAAGGTAGGAACAGCTCCTGTTACCTGGTTCGATTATAATGGAAAGGTTCTTGTATCTATGCCCGGCGTTCCCTACGAAATGAAGTATGTGATGGAGAATGAAATACTTCCCCGCTTACAACAGCGGTTCGAGCCTGAAGCGTATTTGAAACGGGTATATATAGTGAAAGGTTATGGCGAATCGGCTTTGGCTCTCCATATTGAAGAATTTGAAAATAACTTGCCTGAGGGTTTTGGACTGGCTTATCTTCCTTCATTAGGTATAGTTAAACTTCGGTTGTTTGTCAGGGGCGAGCATCGTTTGAAAGAACTGAAAGAGCAGGAAAAGAAACTACAGGCCTTATTAGGCGATGCTATATTGGCAGAGAAAGATATTGCGATAGAAAAAGTATTGGGCTTACGGCTCTTTGAGCAAGGGCTAACACTTGGGACGGCAGAAAGCTGTACAGGGGGTAATATTGCTCATCTGGTTACTTCTATTCCCGGATCATCCAGATACTTTAAAGGTACGATAGTCTCATATGCAAATGAGGAAAAGATTAACTTACTAAATGTTTCGCAAGAATCCCTTGAACGTTTTGGTGCAGTAAGTGAGGCTGTCGCAATGGAGATGGCTTTGGGTGCCCAAAAGGCGTTGAATGTCGATAGTTCTATCTCGACTACGGGGATTGCCGGGCCTGATGGTGGCACAGAAGAAAAGCCTGTGGGCACAGTCTGGATATGTACAAGGCTAAAAGATAAATATGTGGCTAAGAAATATCAGCTAGGCAAGTTCAGGGATGCTAACATAATGAGGGCATCCAATTTTGCAATGTTACAATTGCTGGATATGTTTGATCAGAAGAATTAAGAAGCCTGTTAACAAGAAAAGGGAATAACCGAAGTTGTATTCCCTTTTCTTAATAACCAAACTTAAATATATTACATAGAAGCACTTAATAGCTCTATCAATTTATAAATTACCACCCCGATACACAACACTACAATCGCCACCATAACCAACAAGATTTTATTTGCATATTTTTTCATAATCCTTTATTCTTATTCCTTAGACTTATTATATTCACCCACTACCTCCTCGATACTTATATCTAATAGATTCATTACTTTAAATGTTTCGGGAAGCATTTCTTCAAAGAATTCCTTTTTCTGTAGTTTTTGTATCACGCTACGCGCACCGGCAGCGACATAATACCCCATTCCTCTCTTCGAATATATAACATCTTCCGATTGCATATATTCAAATGCACGCATTGCAGTATTCGGATTTACCTGTAACGTTGCTCCTAACTCACGCACCGAGGGGATACGTCCTTCCTCAGGCCATTCATTGGTGAGCATCTTCTGGAAACAAAAATCCACAATCTGCAAGTATATAGGTTTATTTGATTTAAAATCCATAATTTCAAATTTCAGTTTCTCTTAATTTAAAAAAGCAAACTATCCACAGGCCTATAGTAGCTACTATATCGCCAATAGAATCCGCAACCCTAACAACCGGATCTGCCAACAAGTCTGCCGCTCCTAATGTACGTCCGGCACTATACCCTTTATTATAGTATACACTGTTCTCTTCCATCGAATCGGAAGAGAGACTCATAGTTAGTTCATTATCTCCACCTCCAAACATTGTCGCCATCATCACAATAAGAGCAACAACAAATAAGACAAACAATACAACCAGTATCAAAGATGTCTTCCCAAACGCGTATTTCCTGAAATAGAAATATCCTGCCATATATACAGCTTGTGTGACAATTATCAACTGAGGAATCTTATATGTAAAAAAGTGTTCCGACAAAGCCATTGCTTTTGCATGTTCTTTGATACCTTCAACAGGAATAGCGCTGGTTATTAGGTTCAATAGAACAAACAGCAGCAATATTGATAGAGGTATAATAATCACGTACTTAAGCCAAAAGCTCAAGAACTTTTCGAATGTGGAGACAGGTAAGATAAAATCAAACACACTGCGATGTTTATTAATTGAGTTTTCGAAAAAACATGGGCCACATACTACGATTACGCTTGCTGCAAAAAAGACTAATCCACTCAGGCTGGTTTCAACCAAAACATTGAGCAGCATAGACAACAAGTAAAGACCTGTCAATCCTCCCAATATATATATGTATTGCATTCTGGATAAAGACAAATTTCTTTTCTCCAATTTCCAAAAACGGTCTGCACTAAATACTGCGTTCATTTTATATTATAAATTTGAATTAAACAACTCCTTTATCTTCTCCCGGTTATTTACCACTGTATTAAACAGTGCCTCAATATTCAATGTACTTTCTACCCCATATTCATTTACCATGACAGAAGTATATCCCTGCATAGTTTGCTCACAATACAATGTGTCTTCCGGCTTGGATGAAGAGTATGAAAATAAGAGTTTCCGGGTGATCTCTTCCACCGAATTATTTAGTAGAACCTGATTTCTATCTAATATAATAATAGGATCTATCAGGCTCTCGAGGTCGCGTACTTGATGAGTCGAGATTATAATGCATCTTTGCTCATCATAGGCAGATGCAATAATCTTTCTGAATTGAGATTTGGATGGAATATCCAATCCGTTAGTAGGTTCATCCAACAATGTTACCGGAGTATTCAATGCCAAACCAAAAGCAATCATTACCTTTTTCCTCTGCCCATATGACAACTCTGACATTTTCCTGTCTATCTCAATCTGAAATTCTGACAGATACCTATAGAATTGCTCTTTGCTAAAATTCGGATAAAAGACAGAATTAGCTTTTATAAAGTCCTCTATCAATAACAATGGTGCCTGAAATTCTTCCGGTAGAAAAAACAGTTGCCTCAACATATCCGGACTACGGAAACAAGATTCATTATCAAACACTTTGCAGCTTCCCTTCTTAGGAAAACATAATCCGCTTATAATGTGCAGTAAAGTAGTCTTCCCCACTCCATTTTCACCCAACAACCCATATATTCCGCTCTTTATATCAAAAGACACATTTTCAAAAACAGGTCTTTTTTTATTATAATAAAAGCTTAAGTCATTTATTTTAATCATACAAATAGTGTATTAGTTTATTAGTACACCGCAAATATACAACATATTTTTAAAATACAAACTATTTTCTATTTTTTTTCTAAAGAATACAAATTTTGAATATCTACAAACAAAACAAATAGAACAACAAATCATTAATTTACAGATATTTAATTCATTAAATATATAGATATGGAAATTAAATTTTAAACTTCTATACCATAATCAAAAGAAGAATTCTAAACCAAACATTTCATTTTTTTTTATTTTTTGTATATTCGTAGATATATCGAAGTATGCACCTTATACTCCCCCTATTTGACATTATTTATTTGAGCAGGTAATTCGACTCTGCAACAAGAGGACAAACGTACACTAAACATATGCTATATGGAATATTTCTTTAAAGTTTTGAAATATCATTATGCTGACTTCAATGGCAGAGCCAGGCGTAAAGAGTATTGGATGTTTACATTAGTAGCAGCCGGCATACTGATAACTATATGTATTCTAGCCACATTACTATCCCCTATATCAACCATTCTTAGCAATATTATAATTATATCAGGAGTTTTTTTCTCACTAATTATCATCATACCTTCCATAGCATTAATAACCAGAAGGATGCATGATATAGGAAAGAGTGGATGGTATATATTCATTCCTTTTTATAATATTATATTAACCTTTATAGAAGGAGACATTGGAGAAAATAAATATGGAACTGATCCCAAAGCCCGGGAACATTTCATCCTATAGTATTATTATCAGTCTTATTCCCCATAATAGCATCTCATATTTGAACATTTATACCTGCATTTCCTATATATAAAATCTATCAGTCATAAAATTTATATATAACTATCAAATTAACAATATTTCGCTACTTTTTAAAGATTGTACTAGTTTTTTTTTACCTACCTTTGTAATAAGCTAATAAAGCCTATTACACAAGACAATAAAATACAATCGATAAAGAGTTGAAGTAACAAACACACCCTGAAGGGAGTAAGGTTCAAATTTTAGAATAATACCCATATGGAGTTATTATATGTACAAGAACACCTTTCATGCTATAATTATGAAAAAGGAGATCGTCCTACCATAGAAAGGATTTCCTTAAAGAAAGGACAGGAATGGGAAATTTTTCCGATTGATAACAAAGCCATCTTCACGTTAAGTGGTTCATTATGTTTTTCTTTCGGAGAAAATTCTAACAAGATTATGGAACCCAGAAAGATTATGTTAATTCCTGCCGGAAGTGAATATAAATGTGTAGCCGAAACAGACTGCGAACTCAACGTTATCAGGTTGCATAATACAAAACAACTTTGCGATTGCTTCTCATTAGATGCTTTATTAAAAGAAGAAAAAGATGGATTTAATAATATATCAAGTCTTCTGGACATCAATGAACGTGTCAACTCTTTCCTTTCATTTTTAAATACTTGTATAGGGGATGGTCTGAAATGTACCTACTATTTTGAGTTAAAAGCGAAAGAATTCTACTTTTTACTAAGAGCATATTATACAAAAAAAGATCTTCTCAGATTCTTCTATCCTATACTCAGCAAAGACATTTCATTCTCTGACCTTGTATTGAAAAATCATTATAAGACAAAGACTGTCCAAGAGTTAGCCAATGTAACAAATTATAGTCTTTCAGGTTTTCAGAAGCGTTTCAAAAAAGTTTTCGGAGTTTCAGCATATCAGTGGATGAAAGATGAACGCTCCAAATCTATATATCACCAGATAAACAGTACAGATAAGTCTTTTAAAGAAATAAGCGAGGAATACGGGTTCTCTTCTCCTTCCCATTTCAATGATTTCTGTAAAGCCAACTTTGGCTTAACCCCCGGCAAAATCCGCCGCAAAAAGCCTGAGCCGAAGGCATAAATCCCACTTTGTAAAAAAAGGTTCAAATTCTGAAAAAGCAGGCATGTATCCGTAACTGCCAGTATATTTTATTCCTCTATTTTTGTAGCATAAATATATGAGGATTATATTCAAAATGAAAACCTGAAAAAGGTTGTAGTTTAACTCTATTATTGTGTAGTTTTGTAAAGTTTGTGTTAAGGTTGGAAAGTCTGCGAAGGGAATTTGCGGACTTTTTACATTGCATAACACGCACATTAACAATCAATTAATAATTATCTATCACAGCGGAACAATATTCAAATGAACAATATTTATTGCTACATGTTATATATACTGAGTTAAGAAACCGGATAGCTACAAGGCTTTATAAGATATAGACAGAGAATACCATGACGATTATGCGTATTCTTTGTCTTTTTTATGTCTATCTGGTAAGTAAATAAAGATTATGTTTAATAAAAAAGTTTGGTTATGAAAAAGTTATCAGTTTTAGTTATAATGCTATTAGCATTCACATTCAATTCTTATGCAACCGGGGAATACAATGTAATCTGGTCATTGAACAATGGCAGAACATTCGACGATATTTCCGAGTTTGTAGGCATGACACCCGATCAGGCAGAAAGCCTAAGGGATATATCATACAGTTCCGCTGTAAAATTACATGATGCATTTGTAAAAAACGACAAAAAAGAAGCTGAAAAAGCGCTAATATTCAATCTGGTAAATGCGAAAGCAATTTTAACACCAGAACAGTACAAAAAATATCTACAGATATTAAATGTGACCTATAAAAAACAACAGGAAGCTCCCCTTTTCTCTCCTATATAACAATGATAGTTGGATTATTTAACGGAAGTACATTAGAAATAACACAGGCAGGATATTAAGTGATATCCTGCCTGAACTTTTCTAAAGCGTACACTCTCTACTTATAAACCCCTAAACAAGAAAAGTATTATCCTTAATAATTCACATTTTCTATCGTAACCGGGCCTATAAGCCCTGTTTTCTGTAATGGGGAGTCCGGATTCCATGGACTATTTGGCGTTTCGGTTTTCCGTTGCTCCTTTGGCAATTTACTATCCCCTATCAGCCTGTTAACCCATGTATTTACAACCTCTACCTTAAGCGAATTTTCTCCATTCTTAATACAATCTGTAATATCTACCCTATATGGAGCCGTCCACACTCCACCTGCATATTTCCCGTTCACATATACTTTACCCATAACAGCAACATCATTCAGGTTAATATATGTTTTACCTCCTTTAGAGGTTTTATCCAGATTAAAGGTTGTTTCATAGATCATTGTCCCCGAATAATGCTTTATCAGGTCATCTTCTGATGTAGATAAATCGATTAGTTTATTCAAGGTAACAGATTCTTTTGGCCCTCTTTCGCTATCACCAAAAGAGAGTGTCCACGGAGAGTCTATCGTTGTTACTATATCAACTATAGGGAAGTTCCTATTGACATCCCCCTCTCCAGAGCTATCAGCCTTATCTCTGAATACAATAAACGCACTCTCCAAAGGTTCCAGTTTCAGTGGAACAGTGGTTGTTTCTTCATTAAGAGTGTAAACAGGTAGCTTACGTATCTTTCCTGTGGTCGGTTGCCAGAACTCGGGCCGCATATCCTTCACTCTCAACTCCGCATCAAAGGTAATAGGCTTATCCGATTGGTTTGTCAGGAAGTAGACTTGTGTCTTACCTAGATCGCGGTGCCCATAATGTACAGGTATATTATCAGGCACTTTACAGTCAGGTACACAGTTTATCTGAGCCAATGCTTCATCCATAGTCATTCCACTCATAATTATCCCCTGACCAAACGTTGCATGTTTAGTATTCACACCATCAACGCTACCCCATAATTCGGAGGTCAACGTTTTCACTTTTTCATCTGCCTGAGGATACCCCTCCAGACTTGGTGAACGACTTGGAGCAGGGCCCAGCACTATACCGCCATCACTTACAAGTTGCTTTATTTTAGTTAATAACTCAGGGCGCATAGTTTCCAGTTTAGGCAATACCAGCATCTTATATTGCGTACCATGTGGCAGAGTCAGCAAACCATCTTTTACTGACATATTATTCAATATGACTTCTGCATTTATATAATCGAACTGGTATCCTTTAGGTAAAGCCGGGTCGGTCACACCTGTCATTTTAGGAGCATCTTCCCCGATAAAATAGGCGACATCTGCTACGTTGAGCCCTTGTTGCAGCATAAAATTCGAACGCTTGATATAATCCGTAAACAAATCCAATTGCGAATACCATGTATTCAAGCGGTTAAATTCATTTCCAAACCATGCATTAGTTCCCGGAGGCAATGACTTCTCGTACTGAGAGATATAAACATGGAGCAAGGTGTTATTAATACCCTCTGCAAAAAACCTGTCTCCCCGTTGCTTCATCATAGCCGGATAACGACCGTAAGCATTTCCGCCGGCAGTAAATGATTCGGCTGAGACTTTTGCCTTCCCGTAAATATGGGCACATGAAGATGCCGCCCGGTTTTCTATATCACCAAGGGTTCCCTCACTCCAGAATTCACCTGATACTTCATCCGACTGTCCTCCATATTGCAGAAATTCGCCTGGGAATCCCCAATGTCCGTAATTTTCTAGCCATAGGGTAAGGCCATATTTATGAGCGATCTCACGCATCCCTCCAATATGAGCATACGATAGCTTATCAGCTACAAAACGCCGCATATCCCAGAGGAAACGGTCCGACATATCCTGACTCTTCACCACAATACCTTCATAAACAGGTAAAAATGGCAGGGCATCATATCCATATCTTGTTTTAAATTCCTCCAGAAATTTATCACTAAAGTTCTGCCCACCTTTTTCATAACTATCTGATACGACCACTTTGAGTGACTTTCTATCTTCGGCAGGAATACGTTCTATTACTTTGCCTAAGAAATTATCGAAATGGTGTTGCAAATAATCAGAGGTCAGTTTATCAATTTCCAATCCTAAACCTTCGGGTGCGGCAGGGCCATTCATTACCTGAGTTGGCAACATACCCGAACGCATCACTATCCAGTCTCCTTCAGGTGCATCCCATTCCAACTGATTACCTGATAGGTATTGAGTTATATCTATTATTTTTTCAGGGTCGACTGCCAGACTGCTATCATCGATCTCAGCCTGTGGCTGCCATTGATATTCATGCCAGTATGGTAAAGGTTCCTGGAACATTTTGGCTAAAGTCTTCTCTGCATATTTTTCCACTTTAGGCATAGATGATAATTCTATCTCTTTTATTCCGCTATTAGGATTCATTCCTGTAAATATCAGACGGAATTCTTTTCCTATCGTTTTCGGGGTAGTGATAACAATCGGCGCATACGGAACAAAACCAACTTCTGTTGAGGCATTGTACCTGCTTACTTCAAATTTACTGATCGATCTATAATCATTATTTTCTTTTACCTGAAGCTCTACCATTCCTCTTATCGGATGATGTTTCGGCACAACTGTGATATTCCTTAAGGTAAAATCAGAATTTACCACAACATCTACCTGAACCGGATCTCCATTTGCAAAGGTTATTTCCGTTGCCAAATCTCCATCAAGTATATTTTTCGCATCGTTGTTTGTTGATTTAACGGTAGCGTTCTTTGTGGTAAGCTGCAACTCATATTCTTTATTATAAGGAAAAGCCAATACTTTCACATCCTGAAAATCACCTTCAGGTTTAGCCAGAGTCATTGACACTTTTTGACCTCCTGTCACTTTTGTTTTTGTAGAGGCAAGATAGCGCATTGCCTGTTCCGGCTTTATCCATGGGCCTCCGGCCTGACTCCATCCCGGACAATTGAACATACCGATTTCAATATCCAGTTCGGTTGCTCTTTTTAAGGCTGCATGAACAACTTCGAACCATTCATCTGTCAACAGTTTTATTTTTCCCGGAGGGGTTTCCTGAGGCGTTAAACCGATATTACCGATAAAAGCCCTGTTGATCCCGGCCTCCTTCATCGATTCCAGATCCTTAATGACTCCCTCTTTAGATATATTTCCTGATATCCAGTACCAATATACAGAAGTTTGTACTGAAGCCAGAGGATTTACAAATGCTTTTTCGAGGTCTCTGTCTGATATGCCCGAATTCCCATCTGTACATGAAGCCAATATAAAGCCCAGAACAAGAAGAATAGCAAAAAGTCTTTTCATAGTATATTATTTTTAATTTATTTCGCGCTATTATATGAGAACTGGTATCTGAATCGTCCATTAGGCGCAGCGTCACCATTATCTATACATTCTATAATATCACCATCGTCTACGGCATTATCAATCCACTTGAAATTGATAATAAACTTGTTTTTATCTTTAATTTCCAAGTCAGATAATGATATAGCCAGTTCCATTTCATTTCCCTTTATTTGATACTTTATAGTGCCTACGTCTTGCCAGTTCCAACCTCCGGATGAATGCTGTAGGTAAGTATCTGTACTATTCTTTACCTTATTATTAACTACATACTGGAATCCTTCCCAATTATCCATATTAAAGCCTTCAATCTGAATAAAGAGCCTCATCCAGTTCTTATCTGTATATGGGGACAGTATGTCGTTGGTTTTCACATAAAAGTAAAGATTCTTTCCATCGCAAGAAACCCGCGATTCTATAATATCATTCCGTCCTGTGTTATTTGAATAGTTACGTATCCTTCCCCATCCGGGATGGTTACGATCTGCTATATCTCCTTTGTCATCCAGATAGAAGCTTTTCACCTTATTCCATTTGTCCATCTTGCCATCTATCTTTATAGAAGGTTCTTTTGAATAAACAGGAGACTCATTTACCCCTTTATACTTTCTCACATAATCAACCATCTGATAGTAGTAGTTATCTCCAAATCCACCTTTCATTGGTTCTATATCACGGCTATATTCCTCATTATACTGATCAACGAAATAGGTATCTCCCTCCTTGATCTTCTTGCCTAACATCTCACCCGCAGCCCCATTTGTAAAACGCATGGCGACCCACTCATTCCAGCCTGTAACAAAAACAAACTCAGGATCGACCTCCAAAGCCCTATCAAACTGCTCAGCAAAATACAAACCTTCTCCCGATCTGAAGTCTTTAGGTTCAGGTTGCTTTCCATTATGAAAACTACGCCCGATATTCGATGTAGGGTGCGTGGCAGCACATACCGAGATTTCTTCCGGAATATCAGGGTTTTCGTGCCAGCCGGGTTGCTGAGGGTACAAATCAGCCCATGTCCATTTGTCCTTACCATCTCCAAACCAATCCCATGATGAGGCAAACCATGTACGGCGAACTGTAAACTGATCTCTGATATCTTCAGTAATGGCTTCCGGCTGGCAAAGAACCAATGGCTTTCCTTTCCACTCAAACCATAGCTCCCTGTATAATCCTTGCTTATAAAACGAGTTATATAAATTCTGGAAAGTCGGTTCGGGATTAGAACTGATAATAAAGGCTATTTGCGGTGTCGCATTACCCTCTTTTCTCATCCGGGTATATACCTCACATATTTTTTTTACCTGCGGCATATATATAGGCCCATTTGTCACATCCAAGATAATGACATCGATGCCTGCATCCGATATCATCTGCGCATGCTTACGGATAATCCATTCGTCATTTGCCAGATAATAGCCCATATATGGTTGTCCCCAGTAGTGGAATGCATGTACAGGCCCATATTGGGGATTATCAGGATTTTCGCGTAGCATTTCGCTGATATCATACGGACTAACAGTATCATACGGCGCAGCAGGCATCACTCCCTGATTGGGTAATCCGCCCGAATGCTGATCATATCCGTGCGCTCCCTGCCAGATGAAATAGAATAGTCCTACTGTCTTATTCTTCCTCCTGTTGCTGTATTCCTTGTTGTCTATTTTGCGGTTTAATGCATCCTGAACCACCCAAGTATCTGACCGGGTAGGCGTGTAATATTCCTGAGACGAAACAATAGATACATACAAAAAAGACAATAAAGACACTATTATTCTTGCTGCTTTCATATAGGTTTAAGATTCTTCTCCCGAATGAGAAATATGATTTACAAAGGCATTATAGATTAAGACTATTCTTAGTTTACAAAAATAAGAGTAAACCTGCAAAATGGATTGAACGGATTGATCTATGGATTTCAAAAAATGATAAAAAGGAAAAGACCGCTATATAGCAGCTTTCCCTTTTTCGATCTATTGAGATAATGAACAGACAGTTTAATTATTTCAGTCTTCTAAACGATAGCTGACAAAGGCGAATTGTTTAGAATCGGGTGACCATGAGTTTACATTGAAACTACCCTGTCCGCCAAATAAGTTTAATAAAGCTTTCGATTCTCCTCCGTTTACAGGTATTGATCTCAGGTCTACATACTTATAGCGTAGGTGTTCGTGCGGTTCCAGGTCTCCTTTCTTATATGTAATATAAACCGTAGACTTTCCATCAGGGGACAAATGAGGAAACCACGAGTTGCGGTCTTCATCAAAAGTCATTTGAGTTTGTTCACTTCCATCTATTTTCATTCTCCATATCTGCATCAGCCCTGTACGTACCGAATTGAACCATATATATTTACCGTCAGGCGAGTACTCAGGGCCGTCGTTCAGCCCTTCGCTCGTTGTCAGGCGAACTTCATCGGATCCGTCGATGGCAATGGTATACACATCCATCTCTCCATTCCTGTTGGCACAATAAGTCAGTCTTTTTCCATCTGGGCTCCATCCGTGCAGATAACTGGGTAGGGAAGGGGTTACCTGAACGGGATTACCACCTGTAGCCGGCAGAATGAATATGGTAGGTTTTCCCTGTGGGAGTGAGCGATGACTTACGGCCAATAGTTTACCATCGGGGGATACCAGATGGTCATTGTTGCATTTATTGGCAAAGTCGGTGTCGATGAGTACGGGATTCGCAGCTATATCTTTTAGCGAGAGTTTGTAAATAAGTCCCTCACTATTATATAGTAGGTGATCTCCATCGGGAGTCCAATCCGGGGCTTCTATCAGGTACGGGAATTCTTTTAGTGTCCTGCGCTCATTTGTTGTGACGTCGAAAACCTCTAAAATGCTTGTGACTTTTTCGGGTATGTATTGTTCCATTTCAACTTATTCTTTTATAATGTAATTAAATCCTATCCCAATTTGGAGTGGAGTGGAATTTTTATGTTTAATCGTCTTAGGGCTGACTTTCGAAAAGTCAAAACTATTATATCCTATCCAGCAAGATAAAGCCCATCTATCATCTACGGGGAATTGATAACCTCCCCTTAATTCATAGGTTAACCTGTATTTATGAATACTGCCGTTCATATTCGTTACTTTATCCATATTGAGGTTGGTGCGTGTATATGAGAAGCGATTTTCGAGGAAAATAAAGCGTCCCCGGTCTTTTTTGTCGTCGTAACCTATCGGAAAATATATTTTTGGAGCGATGTACGGAGCCCAATACGAACCTTTATATATAGTCTCAGGCGTTCCCTCCATACCTATAGTTGACTTTAGTCCGTCTTGTCCTATATTGGGGCCATCTGAAAATCCGACTTTCTGATTGAATCCGCCACCTCTTATGCCGGCTTCAACGCCCAGAAACATATTGAAGTCATACTCATAACCAATGCTTCCGCCTGCTGCTATAGGATTGTTTAATTCACTGTCGTGCCCATAGTGTATGCCGAACGAAAAGTCTATATCGGCATTTACTTTATGGCCTTCCTGGGCAAATAATGAACAAGAGATAATGAATAAGAGTATAAATAGGGATTTTCTCATAACCCATGATTTTAATATGACAGATACAAATCTACTGATAAAATTAATAGGAATATGTCACAAATTTTATATATTGCATTGTTTTTCTAAAATATAGATATATGAAAAAACTTGTTTTTTGTTGCTTGTCCGTTTTGGTATTAATTGCATGTGGTGAGCGCCGTATGGCTGTATTGGAAGAAGATGTGATTGGTTATTGGGCTATGGAATTTGAGGGAACAAACTCTACATCTATTGTAATGCCTGATGATACGATCTGTACAGCAGGGCTGATGTTTAATAAGGATACTATATATATGCAGGTCAGGTCGGATGGACGATTGATCGAAAATAAGTTTATCGGTAAATATCATGTAAGGGATAACAAACTGACCCTCGTTAGCCGGTATGGAGACAAAAAGCAATGTGAATTTAATATCCGGGATGGGGAGATGCTTGTATTGAATAAAGATGAGATAGAAGCTCCGGTAATACGGCTAAGAAGAATAAAAGTTAATTCGCAAAGCAGGAGTTAATGTTATTAATTGAATAAATGAACCAATAGTTTTTCAGAAGACTATTGGTTTTTTGTTTTATAATAATCTTTTTATTTTGAATTTATCTATAGGTAAGTTTAATTGAAAGTTGAAAGTTGAAAGTTGAAAATTGAAAGTTGAAAAAATGTTCTTTGAAAAATTGGAAAGAAAGTGTTACTTATGTCACCTTTTAGTTAAAATGGGCATTGTAGGGGCGAATTGCATCCGCCCGAAGGGTTAAGCGGGCGAATGCAATTCACCCCTACCAAAGAGGAAGAAAAAAGCTAATAACTAACAGCTATCAGCTAATGGCTGATTAGTGTTACTTATGTTACCTTTTAGTTAAAAAACTTAGTTGACAAAATCGAACATAAATTCGTCATTCTTAATTGACTCCGTCGAACGTTGTTTCTTAATTTATAATTCTTCATTTTCGTTACCTTTACATACGCTACGCTCCTGTGACCGTTGGTTGTCACCTTTTAGTTAAAATAATAAATTTTAGATATTTGCATATATTTTAAATTATTGCTAATTGTCTAGCTTTATTCTTTATTTATTGTTTTATTTAATCTAAATGTTTGTTTTTTATGAATTAATATTTCTTTTGTTTATTTTTGTAGTAAAATTAAGATAATATGTGTGGAATAGTAGGATATATTGGTTATCGGGAAGCTTATCCCATTTTGATAAAAGGTTTACACAGACTTGAATACAGAGGTTACGATAGTGCAGGGGTTACGCTTATAGATGATGATAACAAGTTATTGGTATATAAGGCAAAAGGTAGAGTACAAGATTTAGAGGATTTTGTTAAGGATAAGGATACTCATGGTACGATTGGAATAGCCCATACCCGTTGGGCTACACATGGCGAGCCCAGTAATGTGAATGCTCACCCCCATTATTCACAGTCTGAGTCGTTAGCGCTGATTCATAATGGGATTATAGAGAATTATGCTGTTCTTAAGGCTAAACTGATCAATGAAGGATATACATTTCAGAGTAGTACCGATACGGAAGTTTTGGTACAACTTATAGAGTATATTAAGCAAATAAATAATTGCGATTTGTTTGCAGCTGTACAATTGGCATTAAATCAGGTTGTTGGTGCATATGCTATAGCTGTAATAGAAAAAGGAAATCCTGACCAAATTATAGCTGCCCGAAAAAGTAGTCCGCTTGTTGTTGGAATAGGAGAGGGTGAGTATTTCATTGGTTCGGATGCTTCTCCTATTATTGAGTATACAAACAAGGTTATCTATCTTGATGATGAAGAGATTGCAATAATAAAAAGAGAGGAAGACCCTAAAATTATTACTATATCGAATATAGAAAAGACTCATGAAATAAAAGAATTAGAACTGAATCTAAGTCAACTGGAACGGGGTGGATACCCCCACTTTATGCTGAAAGAGATATTTGAGCAGCCTGAAACATTAAAGAATTGTATGAGTGGGCGAATCAATGTGGAAGGTACAAATGTAACCTTATCAGGTATTATCGATCATAAGGACAAGTTTATCAATGCTCGCAGGATTATTATCATTGCTTGCGGAACATCGTGGCATGCAGGATTGCTTGGAGAATATCTGTTTGAGGAATTTTGCCGTATTCCAGTAGAGGTAGAATATGCCTCAGAATTCAGATACCGTAATCCTGTAATTCATCCGGATGATATTGTGATCGCTATTTCTCAATCAGGAGAAACTGCTGATTCGTTAGCCGCCATAGAGTTGGCGCGTGAGGCCGGAGCTTTTGTATATGGTGTATGTAATGTAGAGGGTTCTTCGATTCCCCGGAATACGGATTCAGGATCATATACCCATTGCGGGCATGAGATAGGAGTGGCCTCAACAAAAGCATTTACAGCTCAGGTTACTGTATTAACAATGATGGCATTAGCAATAGCTAAAGAAAAGAATACTATAAATGCAAGTCGTTATCTGAAAATAATAAAGGGGCTTTCTGATATCCCGTCTAAGATAGAGCAGATTCTGAAACTGAATGATAGGATAAAAGAACTGTCTTTAATATTCACATATGCTCAGAATTTCATATATTTGGGAAGGGGTTACAACTACCCTATTGCATTAGAAGGAGCTCTGAAGCTGAAAGAGATATCCTATATTCATGCGGAGGGATATCCTGCGGCTGAGATGAAACATGGGCCAATCGCACTTATTGATAATGAAATGCCTGTTGTTACAATTGCGACTAATAGTGCAATATATGAGAAAGTGGTAAGTAATATTCAAGAAATAAAAGCCCGAAAAGGGCGTGTTATTGCTGTAATAAATGAAGGTGACGAGACTATGAAATCTCTGGCCAATCATTATATTGAAATACCGGCAACTGAGGAATGCTTAGATCCTTTATTGACATCTATTCCATTACAATTATTGGCTTACCATATAGCTGTAAATAAGAATCGGGATGTGGATATGCCTCGTAATTTAGCTAAATCAGTAACAGTAGAATAAAACGGATTTAATATAATAAATCATTTTTTACGAATAAGTTCTGTCAGTATTTTGTATCGTAATACAAAATATTGTTATATTTGCATAAAACTTTACACAAAATTGGATTGATTATGAAAATCAAGGTCTTCCTTCTCATACTAATAGGGTTATTGTTCTCAGCCTTAGGTGCCAAGGCACAGTTTATGTTAGCAGAAGGTACACAAATTACCTTGGGCGATGATTCGAAGAAGAGCGTAGAAAAACTGGCATCTGGAGATATACTGCTTGTCTTTAACTATAATGACAAAGTATATGAGGAAAAGAAAGTGACAAACGTGAAAAAAGTAATGATGAATCGCCTTATTCGTGTCACTTTGGAGACAGGTATGCAAATAACCATGAGTATGGACTGTCCTATGTGGGCCGAAAGGGGATGGGTTGCAGTGGATGCCTATATGGCACGTCAGAACCCGAAATACGCTACAGCGAAAGATTGCCAATTAGGGGAATTTATTTTATTCTACAATATAACCAGTACGGACTATGTGGAGGTGTCTGTAATACAGGGAATAGCCATACCAACCAATACATATGAGTTGGAACTAGATGGTGATGGAGCCATTATTGCCAATGGATTTCTAATAGGGCAGAATTAAGCATTTAATATGCGGCTCAATTCGAATGATATTCAGGAAAGGATTAAGAATACTTTAATGGATTTATTGGATATCCGGTTTGTAGAATCGGATGACGAGTTGTCTCTTGAGGCTACAATGCCTGTAAAACAAGAATATACACAAACAATGGGCGTATTGCATGGAGGTGCAACCATTTCATTAGCAGAATCATTGGCAGGTGCAGGTTCTAATGTTCTGTGTTCAGTTGATGAACGTAGTTTTGGCATGCAAATTAGTGCAAGTCATATTTCTAGTGCCCAGGTAGGAGACATTGTTAGAGCGAAGGGTGTTATTGTACATAAAGGTCGTTCTACTCATGTGTGGGATGTGGATGTCGTTTCAGAAATAACGGGCAGACTTATATCAAAGATAAGAATTACTAATGCGATTGTAAAGAAAGTCCTATATATCAAGAATAAGGTAGTTGATGAGTCTTAATTGATCTTCCTGCGGAGACACCTAATAATTGAACCTCCTCCTTCTACAAAGGTAACCCTTTTTGCTAAAATATGGTAATTTCATAGCATGTAAAGCCTGTTTTGCTTGTATTTCTTTTCTTACTTATCTAAATTCATTATCTTTATAATCTTCATAAATCCTTGTTGCTATGAATGATAATGAACAAAACGCCCAGATCAGGCAAGAAAGAGCTCAAGACTTCCCCGCTGTATATAATATCCATGTAAAAGCCTTCAGTAGAATAGAAGAGGCAAGGCTCACAGACAGATTGCGATCGAGTGATGCTTTCATTCCTGAACTCTCTTTAGTTGCTATTATTGAAAATGAGATTGTAGGGCACATACTTTTCACCAAAGTGAGTATTGAACATGAATATGGTCAGAAAGAGAGCCTATCTCTTGCTCCTATGGCTGTGAGGCCTGATACACAGCGAAAAGGAGTAGGAACCAAACTAATACAGGCAGGATTTGAGAAAGCGAGACAACTCGGATATAAATCTGTGATCGTATTAGGACATCCTGAGTATTATACAAAGTTTGGATTTAAGCCAACATCAAACTGGGACATCAAGCCTCCTTTCAATGTTCCAAATAATGCCTTTATGGGTATGGAGCTGATTGAGGATGCTTTTGGTAATATGAAAGGTATAGTTCAATATCCAAAAGAATTTCAAGAAATATGAAGTATAAAATTATGCCTAATTGACTACTGATTTATAAAAGTCTTATGTCTGTTTATCAATTAGTCTTTCTAGCTTTTTAAGAGTGAATATCTCATTGGTATAATACACTCCATCTACAAATACACAATAACTTGTAATGGGTGCAAGGTGTTCTTGAGCCATCTCTTTAGTGGTGATCTGATGAAGGTGTACAGAGTAATCGGAGGATAGTATAACAGGAGTCAGCAATTTAGCATATGGTATACTATAAGGACATTGAGCTGTATAAAAGATGTCAATGCCTTTTATACTTTCTCCCATACCTTGTTTTGCACAATCTTTGAATCTGGGTGAAATCGCCTTATTATCAAATCGTTTAATCAATAATTCAAAATAAGGAGGACAAGAATCACAAACTTCATACCCCTGTTTCACCATAAATGCCTTATCGGAAAGAAAAGGTTTTTTCTTCTTTCCTGCTATAATTGTTACGCCTTTGTATCCCTCTGCTTTGGCGTCTGCTTCACATTCAACAAGCAATCTTTTCCCGTAACCTTTACCCTTATATGATCCTGCCACCCAGAAGCAGTTGATGAACATATAGTCATTAGCGTCTATAGGTACCCATGCGTTTTTTGCTGGAATATATTCGATAAAAACTTTTCCTCTTGCAT
This sequence comes from Prevotella sp., assembly GCA_031285905.1. GTDB lineage: Bacteria > Bacteroidota > Bacteroidia > Bacteroidales > Dysgonomonadaceae > Dysgonomonas. Next base: position 5,307 of record JAITVH010000173.1, on the reverse strand, counting down.
CGAGTTTTTTAAATCGTAATCCTTCATTTATACGATTACACAACCATTCTTTTTTAGCTGCTACACCAATTTCCGTAGCCTTACTACTAAGGGTGCAACAAATATGTTCTTTCCCTATATTATCTTTTGTTAAGCTGATTATATCCATTTTTATGTGTATTTAAAATAATGATAATTGACTGTTTTGTTCTGTTTTATAAAATTGCATTATGGAAGGAATGCCCGATTTCATCGATTCTTCTTTAAATACCCTTTCCAGTGATCGGTAATTGGCAGGGAAACACATATACGAATCCTTAAAAGTCTTTTCATATCTGTCTCTTATTCCCGGAAACTGTTGCTCAAAGACCTGATATAAATAGCCCCGTGAACCTTTTCTCAATGTTACACCCAGCATGGGGATCACATAAGACGCTCCAGTGCTTTTAGCCATATCCATAATTGAGCTTACATTTTGTTCGTCATCGTTTATATAAGGCAGCAAAGGCATTAAAGTGATCCCTGTATAAATTCCTTTTCCTGCCAGATATTCAATAGCTTTAAACCGTTCAGAAGTCGAGGGCGCATTAGGTTCCAGTTTTTTTGATAGCTTATCATCGATACAGGTAATTGTGATGCTTACTGCTGCATAAGTCTTGCTTATCTGCTGCAACAGATCATAGTCTCGTGTCACCAGGCTACTTTTTGTAATTACATGCACGGGAAATTTGTATTTGGCTATAACTTCTAACGCTTTCCGTGTAAGTTTCTCTTCTTTTTCAACAGGCATATACGGATCATTCATCGATCCTGTTCCAATAGTGCCTTTCACCTGTTTCGATGCCAGTTCTTTTTGCAGAAGCTCTATTGCATTTTTCTTAATAGAGATTTGTCTGATATCGCCTATGCCATAACACTCGCTGCGTGTATCGCAATAGATACAACCATGCTGGCATCCGCGATAAAGATTCATGTTATAGGTTAGCCCGAACATATGGTCTTTATCCCTTAATCTTGATAAAATACTTTTAGCTTCTATATATTGAGGCATATTTAAATATAATCTGTTGTTATTCAATCATTCTTGTATTCTGTTCTTCCGTGTTAACTCATCACCTTAACTTTTATTTTAACTAAAAGGTAACAAAGGTGACAAGTTTTAGCTATTAGCTGATAGCTTTTTTCATTCTCTTTCGTAGGGGAGAAATATCTTTCGCCCACAATCAAACAGCGGGCGAAAGATATTTCGCCCCTACATTCCTACCAGAAAGAGCTAGATTACCCATTTTAACTAAAAGGTGGCAAAGGTTACACTTTTCACTCCCTTTTCAAAGATCACTTTTCTCTGAAAGCCATCAGCTAACGGCTGTATCTACTATAGATAAATTCGAAATAAAATCTTTATTCTAGTCAGTTTTTTTTGCAGACTATTCTTTCCGGGCGGCTATTCCCGGTTCCAGGACAAAAATGTCTATTACCGGATAGATTTTACAATTGTGAGGAATATGCAATATGCCCTTTCTCATGTCTCCTACATCGGGATTATTCCCCCATGGATTACGCATAAAAAACATAGAATCTTTATCCTTCGAATACATATAAGTATATACATGCCCTTTTACAGTTTTACTACCGTCAATCGGCAGGCCGGCTACAACGAAGCCTCCGATAACAAGCTTTCCCCGGTCGAGAGATACTTTTACTACACGGGCTATATCTTTGGCGCTTAGTCTACCATCCTTGAAGAAATAACTATCCCCACTTCCGGTAAAAAAAGGAAGAACTGCTTCATTCCATATTCTGCCTAAGTCGTAGTTCCCGCTTATTTTATATATATAATTATATTTCATCATCGCCTTTTCTAAAACAGTAGCCCACGTAGGCTTATTATTCATATCTACCGTGCCTCTGATTTTTTTGTCTTTATCAGCTAAAAATTTAGAATTTACGGAAACCTTCAACGGTTCGCCCTGAGGGTCAAACATAGAGACGGTATAGGTTTTGTCCCCATTGTCCTGTATTATAGATTTTATAAACTCGGGATAACAATACGCCATAGATGCAAATATGGCTCCTATGGCACAATTATCGATGCCATATTGTTTGACATCCGAATATTGCGGCTCTTTAGATGGGTAAAGATTAACTTTAAATTCGGTAAGGCGCCGATTATCACCATTTGGTAGAGGGGCATCTTTTTCTGCATCATTTAGCCATGTTCTGTCTTCATCAGTTGTTTCATGTTTATATCTGAAATAGCGTCTCATCGGAACCTCTTCTATACCAGGATGTCTTTCGGCATATTGCATAAGGTCATCTATGTCTTTCCAGTTGATATGCAGGCTCCATTCTGCGATCTGGGTAGTTGCATCTCCGTTATTTGTTTCTACATCTAGTTTATAATATTTATATGGAGTATTATTTTCAAAGTCATATTCTTTATTCTCTCCTCTTTTTTCAAAACTCTGATTTTCCTGTTTATCGAGTAGCGTCCATTCCAGGTTGTCTTCCGATCCCGACAGAGTCCAGGATTTAGGATCTTTTTCAGGAGCATCATCGGCCGATGTTATTGAATAAGTGTTTACAGTCCTGTTTAGATCCCCGGTCCATAATATGTAGAATTTCGTATGGTGGGTTATGAATTTTGTTTTTATTATATTATCAACAATTTTACTGACATTTGCCCCCGATGGCGAGTCATCGTATTGTGAGGTTATTACCCCTCCCGATGGCATAGTAACATTGTTCTCGGCCACTTTTACAGAATAAGGTTTGGAATCATTGTTGTTACAAAAACAATGAATGGGATTGAGAGTGATCAACAACACCAGCGTGATAATTGCTTTCATTGCTATTTGTGTAGAAGCAGATTTTTTAGGCATAGAGAGTTTCATATGTTTCTTAGATTAAGATTTCAAGGTAATATGTTAATTACTGATAACCAAAAATACAAAAACAGAGCAAAGCCGCAATTAAACATTTAAGTTTTACTATTATATAATCACTCAGTCTACTACTTTTCTTACAGGAATATAAATCTCGGTCAACAAATCTTCTTCTTTCACATGATCGGGATGGTTAAGGTATTTCTCATAGCAACCTCCACCATTCAATTTATATCCGCTTTCGGGAAACCAATTGATGAAAATATTGAAATACATATCCAGTAGCTTACTGTATGAACCCTTCAGTGTGAAGATGGCATACAATCCACCCCTCAGCATTAATATACCGAACGGGCCGTTTGGCTTCACTTCTTTGTCTACTGTTATACTTGCATAGAAACGGCAATTCTCAGGTTGGGTTATTGTCGGATTATCAAAACTCAAACCGATAAATTCTGTATTCTTATTTACCAGTTCGTTTTGTCGGGCAAACTGTCCCAGTTTTTTCCATGCTATCCGGTACGATTCCGGTGAACCATACCAGTCTATTATGCGTATATAAACGATTTTTTTTGGTGGTATAATACTAACTTCCGGATTCAGAGGGATAATTTCCCGTTCATTTTTCCCGAAAAAGTTATAAGGATCCTTTTCCTGTAATCGAAAATGAGCAGGAGATACGCCAAAATGTTTTTTGAATGCTTTCGATAAGGCATGTTTAGAGGCGTATCCTGTTTTCGATGCCAGCACTTCAAGGTTGTCTTCCGACATCTGGAGTTGCTCGGCAATATATTCCAGCCGGAGGCGGCTGATATACTTACCTAAATTCTCTCCTATGATCGTTTTAAAAATACGGTGGAAATGAAATTCAGACAGATTTGCTATTTCTTAATGTTAAGCCTTGGCCCAGCGTTTCAGTGTTGGGAAATATTGCCTCATACTTTCCCTTGCTTCCTCTTTGGTATATACCTTATCCGCATCTTTGTTGAATTCATCCAGATAAACAAGGCAATGGTCTATCATTTCATCCATTGTGCAATCGCTGGTATAAGCTCCGTCCTTGAAACAGTAAGTACAATATTCTTCATTCGGCGTCTGATCGGCATTTGTACCGAAATATTCACTGCTATTAAGCGGCATTCCGCAGCTTTGACAAAATTTTTGATCCATAGTTATAAAGTATTAAAATTATTTGTTCATACAAATAAATAAAATAGATGCATAATAACAGTTATCCATTCTTGCTTTTTTGTTACAAACATGTTATTAGCTAACGATTTTGATCAAATTGCATTAGGCTATATTCTGAAAATATTCCCGTAATTATATGTGATCCTTGCGGTTAATTAAAGTTAAACCATGTTTCAGCCTTTAATCCTTTCGAGTCATTTATTATCAAAGATACAAAGAGTAAAAATTAGTATTAACCTTTTAATACTTGAAATTATGAAAAAGTTAGTATTTGCATTTATCCTATTATTTTCTATCGGTTCATTTTATGTTCCGGCGAAAGCACAAAGTATAAACATCAGTATCAATATAGGTAGTCAACCTGCTTGGGGCCCTGTAGGTTACGATTATGTAGGCTTCTATTATTTCCCCGATATGGACTGTTATTATGATGTAAACGTGGGTATGTTCTATTATTATAATAGGGGGCATTGGGTATCGGCGCGTTATTTGCCATATGCTTACCGCCATTACGATCTATACAGGATGCACAAAGTAGTGCTCAATGTACGCGATCCATGGAGATATCATAGCATTCATCGCAGAGACTATGCCAAATACAGAGGTTACAGGTCACAGGTAGTAATAAGAGACAGCCGGGATGTGCGCTATCGTGATAGCCGTAATAACAGGGTGACATGGTACTCTGATAAGAAAACATCTGACAGGCAACGCGAACAATACAACACCGGAAATGGCAGCGCAAACGGCAGGCCTAAAGTTTCGGAGAGTAACAAATCGACCGGACGCAACAATGGTAACTATAGGGCAGGTAGTAATAGTAACAACAGCAATAACAAAAACAGCGGCAGATATAGCAGTAAAGAAGACAATAATAAAAGAGAACAAACCAAGAGCGGAAATAGTTACAACAATACCAGGAAAGTTGATAAATCCCAAAATAGTAAAGTAACACGTCCGGCACAAGAGAAAAAATCAAATAACGTTAGATTGGTCTCTAATACGGAGAATAATAAAAGAAGATAAAATTTCGTTTTCATAATAGATTAATAGATTAGGTTTTAATGAATTTAGGTGATTGACAGGTGTATATCGGGAGATATGCACCTTGTCGGTTATATATTGCCATACGACAAAAATATCGTATATTTGTATTATTGTCAAACAACACAGACTGAATAAATGAAGCATTTAATTATATCCATATTTATTATTTTGTTTTGTATCACACAATCTGCTAATGCACAAGATT